>NZ_JAMXXZ010000030.1:0-30510 GCF_024129285.1 Acinetobacter sp. S4397-1 | reverse complement strand
TTGATGGAGCTTTCTTCCAGGATGAAGTGGAAGAGCGCAAAATTATGGCAGTGCCGATGGTCTTCCAGGACAACAATCATATCGGTCAGGGGCGTATGACGCTGGAAGAAATCATTGCCAAACTGGATAGCAATGCAGCAGCCAAAGATGCAGAAAAACTGAATGCCAAACAAGCCTTTGATGTACTGGTGATTGGTGGAGGACCTGCGGGGAATACCGCCGCGATTTATGCTGCCCGTAAAGGCATTCGTACCGGGATCGTGGCTGAGCGCATGGGCGGTCAGGTCATGGATACTATGGACATTGAAAACTTTACCTCTGTCCAGAAAACTCAAGGTCCGAAGTTTGCAGCAGAAATGGAAGCCCATGTGCGTGAATACGATGTGGACATCATGAACCTGCAGCGTGTCTCAGCGATTAAAGGTGCCGATGAAACCTCCAGTGGTCTGGTAGAAGTCACCCTTGAAAATGGTGCAAAACTTGCCTCAAAAACTGTGGTGCTATCCACAGGTGCTCGCTGGAGAGAGATGAATGTTCCGGGAGAGCAGGAATACAAGACCCGTGGTGTGGCGTATTGTCCGCACTGTGATGGCCCCCTGTTTAAAGGCAAACGTGTTGCCGTGATTGGTGGCGGTAACTCGGGTGTGGAAGCAGCGATTGATCTGGCAGGTCTGGTTGAGCATGTCACCCTGATTGAGTTTGATACCAAACTGCGTGCTGATCAGGTCTTGCAGGACAAGCTGAACAGTCTGCCAAATACCAGCGTTATCAAGAATGCGCTATCTACTGAAGTGCTGGGAGACGGCTCACAGGTCACCGGCCTGAAATACAAGGACCGTGCTACAGATGAAGAGCATGTCGTTGAACTGGCGGGCATCTTCGTACAGATTGGTTTGCTGCCAAATACCGACTTTCTGAAAGGCAGCAAAGTTGAGCTAAGTAACCGCGGTGAGATTGTGATTAATGAGCGCAATGAAACCAGCATGCAAGGTGTGTTTGCTGCGGGTGACTGTACTACAGTTCCCTACAAGCAGATTATCATTGCCACTGGTGAAGGTGCAAAAGCCTCGCTGTCTGCTTTCGATTATATGATACGCTCAGGACAATAAAGAAAATGGCACCAGGAATCCCCAAGTTCCCGGTGCCAGATCACGAACAATATTGTTATTGTTCTTTTTTATTGGAACTCTGGATGCTAACTCCAGAGTTCCTTTTTTTATCTTTTTATTATTGAATCAGCTGCATGTGTCCCCAAGCACATTAGGCTGTTTCTTATCTTTTTATTTTTGTTTTATAACCCTTCTTATTATGCTCTCCCCAAGGTGATCTGTATTAGGCATTAAACAGGTTTAAGCCCTTAAACTTTTGTAGCAACTGTTCCGCTGTTTCACGGTGTTCAGGATGTGGAATAATGCATTCAATTGGGCACACATCCACACAGGTCTGATGTTCGTAAAAACCGACACATTCGGTACAACGGTTGACATCAATTTCATAGACTTTGTCACCCTCATAAATCGCTTCATTCGGACATTCTGCTAAACACATATCGCAATTGATACATTTATCGGTAATCAGTAGTGCCATGCTTAACTCGCCCGATACGCCAGTGAAGAGGCTGAAATGTCTACAGTCGAACTGGGCAGATTACGGATGAGCAGGGCATATTGCATATCTACATCTGCTGGGGCCGGAATCTCGACGATATGCCCCGAGCCTTTGGCATCTTCAATCAGATTACCTTTTTTGTCTTTCATCTCAGTTAAAGTAAAGGTAATGTTGCCTTGAGGAGTCATCAGCTCCAATGAATCACCCACCACAAAACGGTTCTTTACATCAATTTTGATGTAGTCGCCATTATGTTCCAGCACTTCGCCACAGAACTGCTGATGATCGAAACTGGACGAACCATTCTCATAGTTTTGATATTCGCTATGCACATGACGGCGCAGGAAACCTTCGGTATAACCACGATTCGCCAGACCTTCAAGCTGAGTCATCAGTGATGGATCAAAGGGTTTGCCTGCCAGTGCATCATCAATCGCTTTACGATAAATCTGTGCAGTACGCGCACAGTAGAAATAAGACTTGGTCCGACCTTCAATTTTTAAGGAATGTACACCAATTTTGGTGAGACGTTCGACATGCTGGACGGCACGCAAATCTTTGGAATTCATGAAATAAGTGCCGTGTTCATCTTCTTCTGCGGCAAACATGTCTTCTTCGTTGCGCTTTAACAGCACTGGCTCATTGAATTGGTGTTGTGCCTGCAGATGTGCTTCGTCGGCATCTTTGGAGCAGCAGCCTGAATCCAGGTTTTTCACCGGAATGACATCGCCAGTTTCATCTTCCTTGGCATCCAGAACTTTATATTCCCAGCGGCAGGCATTGGTGCAGGCACCCTGATTGGCATCCCGTTTGTTCATATAACCGGATAACATGCAGCGTCCTGAATAGGCCATGCATAATGCCCCATGAACGAAAACTTCAATTTCCATATCAGGCACTTGCTGTTTAATTTCTGCGATTTCTTCAATGGACAGTTCACGTGACAGAATGACACGGGTGAGTCCCATCATCTTCCAGAATTTAACGGTTGCCCAGTTCACGGCATTGGCCTGCACAGACAGGTGAATATCCATATGCGGAAAATGTTCCCGTACCAGCATGATCAGACCGGGATCCGACATGATCAGAGCATCTGGCTGCATGGCTACGACAGGTTCCAGGTCACGGATAAAATTTTTCAGTTTAGAATTGTGAGGCTGGATATTGACCACCACATAAAATTTCTTACCCAGTTTATGGGCTTCTTGAATGCCAATCGCAAGATTGTCATGATCAAATTCATTGTTACGAACACGCAGACTATAACGCGGCTGTCCTGCATAGACTGCATCTGCACCATAAGCAAAAGCGTAGCGCATATTTTTGAGTGAGCCAGCAGGTGAGAGAAGTTCTGTAACGGTCGTGATGCTCATGCTTGATCAAAAGACATAGAAAAAGTATGGCTTTATTCTAATCATCTAAAAACAGGATTCAACCTAGTAAATAACTCGGAATTGGCCAATAGTGCTTGAATTTTGAGCTAAATATACAGCAGTCATTACCTTAAAAATGGAGAGTGAACTCAGCTACCTTCACCCGCTTCCAGCATTTTTAAAATCTGGCAATGGTCGATAGTGGTCGGGGTATTACAGCTTTCCCGCAGTGCCTTCAATTGCTGTTTAAATATATATAACTCTTTAATTTTATTAGAAACATCTGAGAGATGCTGGTCGATAAGCTGATTGACTGCACAGCAGTCCTGATCCGGATTTTGTTCTAGTTGAATCAGATGTTCAATCTCTTTTAGAGACATACCTAAGGCACGACAACGCTTGATAAAAATTAAGCGTTTAAGAGCATCTTCCGTATAATAACGATACTGATTGCTTGCTCGAAAATTCGGCTGAATCAGGCCTTTTTTTTCATAAAAGCGGACAGTGTCGGTGCTGAAACCGGCTTTTTGGGCGACTTCTGAAATTAAATATAAAGACATTTTTATTCCGGGCTTGACCTTGGAGTTACTCCATAGTTTCTAATTAATCTAACCTATTTTTTTAGCTAAAAACACTGGAGATTATAATGGCCTGTAGTTGTAGTCATGAACCTGCTCCTCCCAAGCCCAACAGCAAATTTAGAACGGCATTGTGGATTGCCCTGTTCATTAACCTTGCCATGTTCGTGGTGGAGCTGATAGGTGGGACCTATGCACATTCATCGGCATTATGGGCAGACGCGCTGGACTTTTTTGGAGATGCAGTCAATTACGGCATTTCACTTGCGGTATTAGGTGCAAGTCTGTATTGGCGTGCAACCGTCGCGCTGCTAAAAGGGGTGACCATGGCCTTATTTGGTATTGTCGTGATTGGCAAGGTGATTTATGCCTATCTTCAGGGTATTCCGCCTGAAGCCATTACGATGGGTGTAATTGGAGTGGCCGCCTTGATTGCCAATGTCACTACCGCAGTAATTCTCTATGCCTTTCGTGATGGGGACTCCAATATGAAATCAGTCTGGCTGTGTAGCCGAAATGATGCGATTGGTAATGTCGCGGTGATTCTGGCTGCAATTGGGGTATTGGGTACAGGCAGTTTATGGCCGGATATCATTGTGGCAGTCATTATGGCCAGTTTAGGATTAACTGCAGGCTATCAGATCGTTAAACAGGCGATCAATGAAAGAAAAAATTATACAGTGGTTTAATCTGTATGAAAAAACCGAGCTAAACAGCTCGGTTTTTTTGAGTATGCTTCTAAAGAATCGAAATCTTATTTTTCCACAAAAGCACGTTCAATTACGTAATCGCCTAGAACACCCATACGAGGAGATTCTTTTAAGCCATGCTGGTCTAGCAGTGCGGCAACATCATCAAGGAAGGCCGGGCTACCGCAAAGCATCGCGCGGTCAGTTTCAGGATTGAAACGTGGTAGTCCGATTTTTTCAAACAGCTCACCGCTTTCAATCGCAGTCGTTACGCGGCCCTGGTTTGGATATTCTTCACGGGTTACGGTTGGGTAATAAACCAGTTTTTCACGAATACCCAGCTCTTCAAAGAACTCATGGTTCGGAAGTTCGTTCAGAATCAGGTCCTGATAAGCCAGTTCAGAAATGAAGCGGGTTCCGTGAACCACGATAACTTTTTCAAAACGCTCATACGTTTCAGGATCTCGAATCGTTGCCAGGAACGGTGCAAGCCCTGTACCAGAAGAAAGCAGATACAGGTTTTTACCCGGGTTCAGGTCATCCAGAACCAGTGTACCTGTCGGCTTTTTAGACACCAGGATCTCATCTCCCACTTTTACTTTTTGCAGGATCGAGGTCAGCGGGCCATCGGGTACTTTAATAGAGAAAAACTCTAACTCTTCTTCATAATTTGCGCTTGCAATCGAATATGCACGCATTAACGGCTTGCCGTTCATTTCAAGGCCGATCATCACAAACTGACCGTTTTTAAAACGCAGTGCAGTGTCGCGAGTCGTTTTAAAAGAGAATAAAGTATCATTCCAGTGGTGGACGTGAGTAATCTTTTCGACGTTAAAAGCAGCCATTAAAGGTCTCAATAAATTATCAAATTAGAACAGCTTGCTATTCTAATCTAAAATCATTCTCGATAAACTGAATATATTTAATTGAGCTTATCAGAAAAAGTTATTATGACTGGGTTGAAAATGCCGATTATTGGCTATATGCGTTCTCCTTACAAAGAAAAATTTGGTATTCCTCGTCAGCCTAATCTGGTTCAGGTGGAGAGTTATATTGAAATGACTGGTCCTTATAATGACTTGCTGGCATTTGAAGGAATTGACGCATTTAGTCATCTGTGGCTGGTCTGGCAGTTTCATGCGAACAAGAACCAGCAGCATAGCCAGTTTCGTCCGCAGGTACGGCCACCGCGTCTGGGAGGGAATAAAAAAATTGGGGTATTTGCGACCCGGAGCATGTATCGTCCTGCAGCACTCGGTTTATCGGTTGTAAAACTGAAAGACGTGCAAAAAGTGGGTAAAGATGTCCGTGTGTATGTTACGGGTAGTGACCTGCTAGATGGGACGCCAATTATTGATATTAAGCCTTATATTCAATATTCGGATGCGTTGGTTGATGCGCAAAGTGGTTATGCCCAGGAAGAACCAGCCCGTAAAATTGTGATCTGGAGTGATAAGGCAGAACAGCAAAAGCAGGCTTTACTGGCGGCTCAGAAAATCTTACCCCATACTTTTCAAGAGCTAGAGGAAGTATTATCTCTGGACCCAAGACCCGCCTATCAGGATGATGAAGAACGGATTTATGGGATGAAGTTTGCTGACTTAGATGTGAAGTTTAACTTTCAACAAAGCTGTATAGTCATACAGGAGCTATAAGCTCCTGTATGAATTAGAACCTAAATAATTGGTTCTCAATATCGAGTTTGTGGTGGTGCATTAAAAAACCATCCACCACATCAGAGCAATCAACACTGCCATATGCAGGATTTGTACCGGAACAAAATACAGGGCAAATTTAACGCCGCCAGTCAGCGCCGCATTGACCGATTTTGCCAGTGCATGAGCACCGAGTCCCAAAAGTAGAGCATAAATCAAGTGGCTATTTGAAGGATCTCCCTGAACGGTGACACCAGCCATGGCAGCATGAATTTCGAACAGGGAGGCGAGCAAGGTGCCGGCCAGTAAGCCAGCATTTCCCAACAGCTGTTCCAGTCCATAAACTCCAGCTTGAATCAGGGTTAAAGTCACCGCAATAATTACTGCTTCCTTTAAACTAAACATCCGGCTGTCCGAAGATTCCAGATTTGGACTCGGTTTAGCCTTGCGCAGTAATAAAAATGCACAGGCTGCCAGAATTGCCCCAGCGACCAAGGTAGGCAAGAACAGAATTCTCAGCCAGCTCAAGGATACACCCCCTACCACAACCAACAGTAGCACTAGGGTTGAAATACAGGACATCAGTGCGGCACCCGCATTCGATTTGGCATCCACTTTACTTTTACGTACCTGTAAACCCAAATGCGCAATAGTCGCAGTACTAGAAACGAAGCCCGAAGCAATAGACGACAGCATCAAGGCATTTTTACTCGACAATAAGCGTTTGGCAATATGCGCAAGAGCCTGTACCACTAAGATCAAAGTCAACAGTCTTAAAATCAGATGCGGATTCAGGACTTCGCCCCATAGGGGCTTATCAGGTGTCAGCGGTAAAGCAATCAGAATGAGTGCCAGTAAAAGTATGCCATCTCTAAATTCAGCTTCGCTAATCCATTGTCCGGCAATATTATGCATGGAATGTTTGGCCATCAGAATAATCGTGACCAAGACCGCCAGTCCTGCGGCCAGCGGAATATTCCACAGGCACATGGCCCCAATAAAATAGGTCATCATAAAGGCCAGTTCTGTGGTAATACCGGGATCTTGCAGCTGATTCCGAAGGGAAAACATGACCATTCCACCGACTAACAGGGCGCCTGTCAGACCAATATTCATGCCAAATAAAAAACACAGCGCACCCAACAAGGCACAGAGGGCAAAAGAGCGTAATCCGGCAAAGCTAGGCTGCTGTTCACGCTGTTTATGCCGCTCACGTTCCAGGCCAATCAGCAAACCACAACCAAGCGCGGAAGTGAGGATAGTCAGCAGTTCCTGAAAAGAACCGCTGCTATTGAGAGGCACCACACTAAAATCCATATTAGTCTCAGTCATTTAAAAGACGGTCTGTTTGAAATATAGGCGATAAACTAAACTATGAACAAGCAGGAAAAATTATATTTTGAAATAATCAGCAGGCGTGAAGATGAATTGCTGTGAAAATCTGCCGCTCAACCATGACATGCAGACACAAAATGCGAAAAACAAGAAAAACTTGTTATAGTGAATACTGCTTTGGGGAGCAATAAAACATGAACTTTGATTTTGAAATTGATACAGGCTGGTGCTTAGACCAGTTATTAAAAGATGGCAAAATAGCTGAACGCGACCGGATGCGGGTTCAGACCACCCATCGCCAGCGTGAGCAGATTAAATGGCATCCTTTGCAATGGATTGCACATTTTAATCTGGTCGATCAGTCTCATCCTCAAAGCACCCTTACATTAAACCGTCTATGTCAGTGGTTGGCAGAAAAAACCGGATTAATGTTCTATATCATTGATCCTTTAAAAGCGGACGTACAGGCATTGACCCATGTTATGTCACAGGAGTATGCCGTACGCAACCATATTTTGGCGGTAGAGATTCAGGCAGACAAAGTCCTGATTGCCACGGATCAGCCTTATAAAACTGAATGGGTGTCGAATCTCGAGCAGAATATTTCCCCGAAAAAAATACAACGGGTACTGCTAAATCCGGAACAGCTACAACGTTATATTACTGAATATTATCAGGTCAGTCGCGCTGTCAGCGGCTCACAGAAATCATCAGCCTATGACCGGGAAAATAAAGGCGTAGAAGCCTTATTACAGCTGGGCGATTCACAAAACCCGGATGCCAATGACCAGCATATTGTCAAACTGGTAGACTGGGTGCTGCAATTTGCCTTTGAACAGGGCGCCAGTGATATTCACATGGAGCCGCGCAAAGATACGGGCAAGATTCGTTTTCGAATTGATGGTGTACTGCATACCATTTATAACATGCCGGCCAATACCTTGACTGCGGTCATTTCCCGGATCAAGATTCTGGGCCGGATGAATGTAGCGGAAAAACGTAAACCACAAGATGGTCGTCTAAAAACCCGGACACCCAAAGGACAGGAAACTGAACTGCGTCTGTCAACTTTGCCGACGGCATTTGGTGAAAAACTGGTGATGCGTATTTTCGATCCGGAAGTGCTGGTCAGGAGTTTTCAGCAACTCGGTTTTGAAGGGCATTTGCTCAATGACTGGAATAATCTGACCAACCACAGTCATGGCATTATTCTGGTGACCGGGCCAACGGGTTCCGGTAAAACCACCACCTTATATTCAACCTTGAAGCAGCTGGCGACGGAGCAGGTGAATGTCTGCACCATTGAAGATCCGATCGAGATGCTGGAGCCGAGCTTTAACCAGATGCAGGTTAATAACGGCATCGATTTGGGGTTTGCGGACGGGGTGCGTGCACTGATGCGTCAGGACCCTGACATTATCATGGTGGGGGAGATCCGTGATCAGGACACTGCCAATATGGCGATTCAGGCGGCACTGACCGGTCACTTGGTGCTGTCTACCTTGCATACCAATGATGCGCCGTCGAGTCTGACCCGTTTGCACGATCTGGGGGTGCAACCCTTTCTGACTGCCGCAACGATCCTGGGTGTTCTAGCCCAACGTCTGGTACGAAAACTATGCCCGCATTGCAAGCAGGAAAGCTTCCTGAATGAACAGGAATGGCAACATCTAGCCACGGATTATCCTTTGCCACGACCGGAATTTGTCTTTAACGCGGTGGGCTGCGAAGAATGCCGGCATACCGGCTACAAAGGCCGTATCGGGATTTATGAGTTTATGCCATTGAGTCTGGCCACCAAACAGCTGATCGGGGCCGATGCGAACCTGAACCAGTTGCGTCAGCAGGCGAAAAAGGAAGGAGTAGAGCCGCTCAGAATTGCCGGGGCACGTAAGATTCTGGAAGGTGTGACCACACTGGAAGAAGTCCTGAGAGTCGTGCCTTTAACTTAATTTTAAAAATGAAGCCATCTTCAGATTCAATTCATCTTCGGCTGTTTTAATAGCATCATCGAAATAAGGTAACTTTAAAGAGGTAACTGCAATGAAAATGATGATAAATACAGTTCTGGCAGCTGCATTGATGGGTTCTATTGCCACCGCTACGATAGCAAGTAGTGACACCGCTGTGAATCAGGCCGCTTTTGCTCAATCGACTACGGTCAAACAGGCGCTGGCCATGAAAGATGACAGCAAGGTCCAGCTGAAAGGGTATGTAGTCAAAGCAGTCGGTGATGAAAAATACCAGTTCCGTGACAGCACCGGAACCATTACGGTTGAGATTGATGACGAACTTTGGCAGGGCAAACCAATTTCAGCCAAAACACCGGTAATCATCACAGGTGAAATCGATATTGATTATAAACCGGCCAAACGTGTTGAAATTGAGGTTGACCAGGTTCGTTTCTAATATCGCCTGATTTGCTGGAACCAGCTTGAACACAGCAACAAAAAACCACATGCAAGTTACCAAAAAGCATGTGGTTTTTTTGAGTCTGTAACTTTTTCAAGGCAAGATAGAACAAGGAAGCAAATGGAGCAGAGTATGCGTATTCTTTTGGCGGAAGATGACTCCTCTCAGGCAGACAGTATCCAGACCTGGCTGGAGATGGATGGCTATGTGATTGACCGGGTCGAGCGCGGTGATCATGCGATTCTGGCAATTGAGCAGCACCAGTATGACTGCATTTTACTGGATCGTGGTCTGCCGAAGGCCAACGGAGATGAGATTCTTAAAAATTTGCGCAGTCGACAGAAAGATACTCCGGTTATTTTTATTACCGCCAAAGACAGTATTGATGATCGGGTAGAAGGGCTGGATTTAGGCGCCAATGATTATCTGGTCAAACCTTTTAGTCTGGAAGAGTTGTCGGCCCGGGTGCGCGCCCAGCTCAGACTTCGACAGCAAACTCCGAATCATATTCTGCACTGGCAGGATCTCAGTCTCGACACTCAGGCCAAGACCCTGCACAAAGCCGGTCAGAATATTAACCTGACGGCAAAGGAATTCCAGATTCTGTATAAGCTGATGCAGCAGCCTGAACATATTGTCACCCGTGAACAGCTGGAAGAGTCGCTTTATGCTTGGGGCGATGAAATTGAAAGCAATGCCATCGAAGTATTTATTTACCAGTTGCGTAAAAAAATCGGCAGCCAGATGATTAAAACCCTTCGCGGTTTGGGTTATCGCATGTATAAACCGGAAACATAATTATGTCAGCGCCTATTTCCCTGCAAACCCGGTTGATTCAACACGCTCTGTTCAGTTCTATATTGGCAGGGCTGTTGGCGTGGTTGCTCTCTTTGGGAATCTCCAGTTATCAGGCGATCCAGCTGCATGATGACCTGATGCAGCAGATTTCCGAGCTTCTATTGGGCGATCTGACCCAGATGAAAGATACCCAGGTGGATGAAATTAGTGAGCAGTTTGACATCCAGTATGCGTTATTACTGGATCAGAAGATTCTTACCACTTCGGTTGAGCATGAACTATTAACTGAAATACCGCTTGTGCAGAAAAACGGCTTTCACTTTGCTTATGAACAAGGCCATTTTATTCGGATTCTTAACGCTGAAGATGACGGTTTGCAGGTTAAGGTAGTACAGCCGCTGTCGGTACGCTTTGAAGAACTCTGGCAAACGACTTTAAGTTTTCTTGGTATTTTACTGGTGTTATGGTTATTACAATGGTTAATTTTATATATTGCGATCAAACGTCAGTTAAGGCCGTTAAATAAAATTTCCCGGGCCATTGCATTCAAATCTGCTCAGGATCTCAGCCCGATCGATCGTCCAGAACCTGAAATTACGGAGCTGCAGCCGATTGTACGTCAGTTGAATGCCATGCTCGGCCGGCTGGAAAAATCACTGACTGCCGAACAGCGTTTTACCGCAGATGCTTCCCATGAACTGCGTTCGCCACTTTCTGCGATTCAGATGCGCTTACAGGTGCTGAAACGTCAATATCAGGATGATGCATCATTAGCTCATGCCTTGCAGCTGATCCAAAATGATGTCAATCGCGGCACGCTGGTACTGGAAAATCTGCTCTTGCTGGCACGACTCGATCCGGAGCGGGCAGAACAACTACCCAAACAGGCTGTCAATCTTAAACTTCTGGTTCAGGATGCTTTGCAAGCCTTACAACCAGTGGCTCAGGAAAAAAACATCCATTGGAATTTATGGCTTGAAGATGCCGTGATTGAAGCCAATGCAGAACTTATTTTTAGTTGTATCCGCAATCTGCTGGATAATGCCATCCGTTACACACCAGTCCAAGGACAGGTGGACATTCGAACCAATATCCAGCAACAGCAGATCCAGTTGCTGATCGAAAATTCAGGTGAGGGTATGGCGGCTGAAGTTATAGAACGTTTGGGTGAGCGTTTCTATCGTGCCTTGGGCACTCAAACGCAAGGTTCAGGCTTGGGCCTGTCTATTTGTCAAAAGATTATGCAGCTGCATGCTGCCAGAATAGATTATGCAGCCTCAGATTTGGGCGGGCTGAAAGTGTCATTAAGCTTTGCAGGTCAGGTGCAGAATTTAAAGTCACGCCAATAAAAAAAGCAGTAGGCGCTGATTCATACTGCTTGTTCCCACGTTGGTTATTATTGCACTATGCTAATTATTTCGTAAGAATGAGTCGGTTGTTGCGAGTCAGGCGCAAACGGTATTCCTCACCAGCATGCATGATTCGGATTTCACGGCCAAGAGCAAAAAGATTATTTGAGTGCAGCATGGGCAAGGTATGGTGAGTTTCGGTATTGCGAGTAAACAAGCTAAATGGTGCATTCATTCCATCGACTCCGTGGTGTATTTTGGATTGGTTTAAATGATAATCATTATCAAATTGGTCTGTCAACGGAATATTGAATAATTTATAAAAAGCTCTAATTTGCTTACAATCTGTAAAACTTTCATGGTTCATCATATTATGTCTAAACCTACCATTCATGTCGCAATTGCAATCTTGTTTTATCAAAATCAGATCCTGGTTGGCTGGCGTGAAGCCGAGCAACATCAGGGGAACAAGTCTGAATTTCCAGGCGGTAAAGTAGAGCAAGGTGAATCACCGCTTGAGGCATGTCGACGTGAGGTTCTTGAAGAGGTGGGAATTGATCTAGATGTCTGGCATGCGTTTGATTTTATTTTGCATGAATATGAAGATGTCATTGTCAATTTACATATTTTCCATAGCTCGGTGTCATCTGAACAGTTGGCGCATATTAAAGCACCTTGGGGCTGGTATCGTCGTGAACAGCTCAGCCAGCTGAATTTTCCTAAAGCCAATCAGGCCATGATTCAAAAGCTGCAATGGCCACAGAGAATAAAAATTTCTGACGACCTGAATGTTTTAAATCATCTTGAGGCCAATCAAATGCTGTATTGGCGGGTAGAGGCCAGTCCTGAGCGAGTAATGCAACTGCAACAACTGCCGATTGAGCAGCTATCTAAATTGATTGTTAATCAGGCTATGTGGGAGCAATTGAATGAATTACAGCAGCACACCATTCGCAGCATTCATTTAAAACAGTCGCAATTAATGGCCTTGCAAAAAGGGGAGCTTCACTGTGGTTACCGCTATATTGCTGCCTGTCATGACTTGAAGGCATTAATCCAGGCGCAGCAGATTGGCTGTGAAGCGGCTTTACTCAGTCCAGTGCTGGTCACAGCGACACATCCCGATACCCCTGCACTCGGCTGGGAACAGTTCATGGAGATGGCAGAACAGGTACAAATTCCGGTATTTGCCCTTGGCGGGATGAAAGCGGAAGATCTGAGCTATGCACAAGCTCAACATGCTTATGGCATTGCCGGAATTCGCCATATGTAAGACATTCACATACAGCGTTCAGTAGTTGACAAGGCAGGCCCTAATATTTGCTGAGGGCCTGGCGGGCTTGCTGAATGGCTGTGCTATTTTTCTGCTGTTGAGCCGCTTTCAGGCGAACTTGCCAGAGCTGCTTTTTCATGGCCTTGGACTGGGCATAACTCAGACCACGCAAAGCAAAAGCATCGGCGCGGGCGGGCTGGTTGGTGCGGTTGGCAATCATTCCCAGATAGAGATAGGTTTCAGGCGCTTGAGGTGCCAGACGCTGGGCTTGCAATACAGTGGTTTCAGCCTGAGCAAACTGCTGCTTGCTATACGCTTGCTGGGTTTGTTGCATCAGCTTTTTAAAGGCAGGCAGATTGCGGCCATCATTAAATTTTTGTGCCTGTGGTTTCTGCTCAGGAAGGATAATCTTTTGACGTTTAATTTCCGGGCGGTCATAAGGACGAATCACCACACCATCTGGTGTGGCAACTTTCGGCTGCTCCTGTGCCGGTTTAGCCGGGGTAAGAGGCTGCTCCGGTTCGGAAATGGTCTGGCAGCCCACCAGACCGAGAATGAGCAGACCAGGAATGACTTTATCTAACATGATGACAGGCTCAATTATTGACTATAACTTCCACTCGAGATAATACGGGTTTCGCTAGACAGATCACGTTCTATTTCTGTTTCAGTTTCTTGTATATAGCGGCTGATTTCATCCATTTCTTCAGTTTCAGCAGGTTCTGAGTCAATGGTATAAGGTTCAGTGGCATAGTGCGATATACCACACGCCGTAGCCTGATTCGGTATGGCATGGCTGGAGATTGGAATATACATGGCACCTTCACAACCTTGTGCAGATAACTGTCCTGTATAGCGGTCTAGCCAGTGCCATTGAATCTCATTCGGTTGTGCCAGATTAACCGGTTTTTGACGCAGCTGCTTCATCACATTGGTCCAAGCCGGCAGGGCACCCGAAGAGCCGGTTAAACCGGTTGTCTTGTTATCATCTAAGCCCAACCAGACCACAGCCATATAGTTACCGGAATACCCTGCAAACCAGGAGTCACGTGTGTCGTTGGTGGTTCCCGATTTTCCGGCCAGATTCAGGCTACGTGGCAGGCTGTTATAGGCTGCACGGCCAGTCCCGCTATTCATAACCTGCTGCAAGCCATAATTCAGCGCATAGGCCGATGCCGGATTAATTGTCGGCTGTACATCCAGGCTATAGCGATCCAGAGATTTGCCATTGGCATCCACCACTGAACGAATCGCTTTGACCGGATATTTAAAGCCGCCAGTCGCGAAGTTGCCATAAATGTTCATCACTTCCATCGGTGACAGATCGACTGCACCTAAAAAGATGGATGGATAAGGCGGAATATCCGAGCTCACACCAAATTTTTTCAGATGATTGATAAAGGAGGATAGACCGAATTCTTGTCCTAAACGTACCGTAGACAGGTTATAGGATTGAGACAGGGCTTGTACCATCGGCACCACACCATATTCACGCCCACTATAGTTTTTAGGAGTCCAGGCTTTGCCATCACTTTGGATACTGAGCTGGCTATCCTCAATCTGGCTGGCCCAGTGATAGCGGTTAGACTCCAGAGCAGTGAGATAAATGACCGGTTTCAATAAAGAACCGACCTGACGCTTGGCATCCAGCGCACGGTTAAAGCCGGTAAAATCCTGAGTAGACCCGACAGCTGCGACCAGCTCACCATTTTCAGGATGTGCCACCAAAACAGCGCCCTGTAAATCTTTCAGGCGACGCGGATTGGATTTACTTAAACTGCCTACCGTATTTTTGAAACTCTCCTGAATGCGCATTTGTGCCAGTGGATCAAGCGTCGTGAAAATCCGCAGGCCTTGATTGGTCAGATCGGCTTCCTGATAATCGGTACGCAGCTGACGACGCACAATGTCAAGAAAATCCGGGAAGCGCGCCGGACCTAAGGTCGGCTTGGCAATCACATTCAGCGGACGTGCCGTTTCAGTTTCATACTGTTCCTGAGTCAGATAACCCATGACTTGCATATTGTTCAAGACAATATCACGACGCTTTTTAGCAGCTTCTGGATTACGCCACGGGTTATATAAACTCGGGCCCTGGACCAGACCGACCAGAAATGCTTGCTGGGAGATATTTAATTCACGTAGAGGAAGGCCAAAATAGAACTGTGAGGCCAGACCGTAACCATTAATAGAATAACTCCCGTTTTGGCCCAGATTTACTTCATTTAAATAGGCTTCCAGAATTTCATCTTTACTGTAGTGCAACTCAATCAGCATGGCCATAAAGGCTTCATTCACCTTACGCTTTAAGGTGCGTTCAGGGGTGAGATAGAAGTTCTTGACCAGTTGCTGGGTCAGGGTTGAACCACCCTGACGTTTACCCCCGGTAATATTGCTGACCACCGCACGGGCAATACCACGCGGCGACACCCCATGATGATGGTAGAAGTTACGGTCTTCCGTGGCAATGAGTGCTTCAATCAGCGGTTTAGGAACCTTATTAAGCTTAATCAGAACCCGGTCTTCATTATGCTGCGGATAAATACCGCCGATTAATAAAGGTTCTAAACGGGCAATTCCTGAGCTGGAAGGCTTGGTTGCACTGACATCACTGATCTGTTCGCCGTTGAAGCTGACTTTTAGGACTTGTTCCGGTTCAACCCGGTCACCAAAATCAAAGCCACGGGTATGTACATATAAGATATTCCCCGTACTGACAAAGCTGCCCGATTTGGCATAGCTGTCAGAGTTTTTATAGCCTAATAGTTTTAATTCTTGCTGTACGTCCTGCTGGCTGACTGGCGCATTGACATAAACTTCCATCGGGCGTGCAAATACTTTGGCCGGAATATCCCAGCGCTGGCCTTCAAACTTGTCGCGTACTATATTATCTAGACGAATCAAATAGATACTAAAAGCAACGAAGGCGGAAATGACGAGAATGGAGAAGAGTAAGGCGAGCAGACCCAGGCCACGTTCAGACTTCATAAATAATGATAAGATCCTGTGAAATTGTGCTAATCATGCGAAGCTTTTCATTATTTTGCAATAATTATTCAAGTATTGTGATTAAAATTAAAATCTAAAACCACAATTTCTCCTTAATTGGAGACTGTTGACACTTTATACATGCAGTGTGCTGTAACTAAAACCGAGCACACCAGGCATGAAATGAAGGAAATAACGAGACTTGCCAAGTTTTATAGCGAAAGCCGAGAGCGTCTTCGCTATGGCCTTTCAGGACAAACCTGTTTTTTGCTGCTATCTCGTTTATGGGATATTCCTTTAAAATGGCTAAGTCTTTGAACTCAGGCCTGATATCAGCTAAAAAATCTTGCGCGATATCTTTCTTAAGGTCGCACACATAGATAAAGTGTCAACAGATCTTAAATATATATCAAAGAAACGAAGACATAATCAGCCTGCTTTATAAATTGTCAACCGGGTATGGCTTAATGTTATGATAGCGAAGATTCGTAATGGAGCGACGATACTGGTGCAAATTTCCCATAAGACATTTCGAAATATCGGGTTAATAGGACGTCCTGATAAATCATCTGTGGTTGAAACCTTATGTCTTATCCATGATCATCTGCTAAACCTCGGTCTGCATCCGGTATTTGATGCTGATACTGCTGAGCTGGTGCCTTATCAGAATACGCAAACGGTCAGCCGGGCCTTACTGGGTGAAGTGGTCGATCTGGTGATTGTGGTAGGCGGTGATGGTTCACTGCTGCATGCAGCACGTGCACTGGTCAAGTACAATACCCCGGTCATCGGAGTAAACCGTGGACGTTTGGGTTTTCTCACTGATATCAAGCCTACAGAAGTGATCTTTAAGCTGGATCAGGTGTTAAAAGGGGATTTTCAGACCGAACGCCGTTTTCTGCTAGAAGTGGAAATCCGCTCCAAAGGCGAAATTATTTACGATGCCATTGCCCTGAATGATATTGTTTTACACTCGGGTAAATCGGTACATATGATCGATTTTGAGCTGAATATTGATGGACAGTATGTCTACCGTCAGCACAGTGATGGCCTGATTGTAGCGACTCCAACCGGCTCAACTGCTTATGCCTTGTCAGGTGGTGGACCCATTTTGAATCCAAGTATGGATGCCATTGTGTTAGTGCCTATGCATCCACATACTTTATCTTCCCGACCGATTGTGGTGGGGGGACATAGCGAAGTGAAATTACTAATTCGTGAAAATCGCGTACTGCCGATGGTGAGTGCGGATGGACAACACAGCGTGTCTTTGAATATTGACGATAGCGTCCATATTCGTAAGCATCCATTTAAACTGAATCTTCTGCATCCGCCAGGTTATGACTTCTATAATGCGTGTCGAACCAAACTGGGCTGGAACCAGGACTTTGATTATTTTAAGCAGGATTAAACATGAATATTGAACAAATGCTTGCCGTACTCAATCCTGAAATTGTTGAGCGCCTGAGAACAGCAATTGAGATTGGAAAATGGCCAAATGGTGTGGCATTAACCGAAGAACAGCGCCAGACCTGTATGCAAGCCGTCTATGCCTGGGAAATTAAGCATCTGCCGGAAACTGAGCGTAGTGGCTATATTGACCGCGGGACCAAAGAGGAAGGCGAGCAATGTGATGATGATCATCACAAAAATGAACCAGAATTCAAGCCGATCCGTTTTGTATAATCTGGCCCGACATTTTTAAAGAAGTGTTGAAAGCTAAAAAGCATTGTGATATTCACAATGCTTTTTTTATGGGCGCAGAGATCCAGGCTTAACTTTCCATGCAAGATGTTGACCGGCTACCCATCTTCAAACTGGCTAATCTCATCAGCTAATTCAAAGTTCAGATGATTGTCATAATAATTCAGCTCTTCCTGCTCCAGGTCGTCTTTATCCAGAAATGGACGGGCACTGCCTTACAGCTTATGCAGGAGCTGCTCGGCATCAGGCTAGAGTATCAACGTTTTGCTGCCTGTAAGCAGCCGCAATTTTGGCCAGAGGATACTGAATAAAAAAATGCTGATTGTTTCGTCAAGATGATTGGAATTTATCAGGGTGTGCTGAAGGGGAAGCCGTACCTGATGTTTTTTGCTCACTGGAATATTCATGAGAAGGTCATAAACAGGATCTTCAACTCACAGTTTATTTTGAGCTGAATAATGGGGCGGCCGAAAGATTAACTTCCCGGCAAACCTGCTGCTGTTTCTATACGTTGGCATCACACTTTATGTCAGCCAGTTCAGATTACAGCAGGCTGTTAGCACAGGAGCCGATTCGCCGTTAAATTAAGGAAAAACTTTATAGTGGATGGCGCTGCGCCCACAGAGTTTTCGCTTGCTGCATAGCGGCCGCATAGCTGTCACATACACCCATGGTATAGAGCGCAATCCCCATGGTTTCAGTCACCGCCATTTCCCCATAGTCATGCTGCTCCCTGCCCTCCCAAACTGCTTTGAAAACCTCCAGATCCAGCTCTTCCTCAGTTGGACTGCGGTTATCAGTCAATTTAGGCAATTCATGCTCATAAAGTTCGCCATTTTTAATCCCGCAGATTAAAGTTCTGGCATCCGGATTGCGTTCGAACTCGCCCCCTTCACCTTTAATGACCGCACTGTTCTGATAGCCCAGTTTAAATGCAGCCTGTTGATGTGAACTGCGATAAGCCGGGTGGAAAATGGCCTGTAAAGTGGCTTTGGCGTTAAAGGGATTGATCAGGCGTGCCAAAGTATGAATCGGGGAGCGTAGGCCCATAATATTACGTAATGCAATTAAATCGGCCAGAATCGGTGAAATAACCTCGAGGGGGAGATAAGCAAAATGCTGTTGCTGAAGCTGTTGCTCCACGTCCTGATCATCCTGACAGATTGGATAGCCTAAGTAAGTCAGGACCTGCTCAGTATAGATCCGGTTCATTGTATGCCCGGAAGCACCATGCATGACTATCTTGTAGCCATGCTTGGCCAAAGTTAAGGCAGACAGAATAAACCACGGATAATGCTTGCGCTTACCTGCATAAGAGGACCAGTCCAGATCAACTTCCAGGGCTTTAAAATGAAGCTGATCACGAATGGCGTTTACAAACCCGGCCAGCTCATCTACCGACTCTTCTTTGACCCGAAGCAGCATCAAGAAGGCTCCCAGTTGAACATCCAGTACTTCATCTTTCAAGATCATGCTAAAAGCCTGGTAGGCTTCTTCATAACTTAAAGAGCGTGCGCCATTTTTTCCTTTCCCAATAATCCGTACAAACTGGGCAAAAGGATGTTCAAAATCTTTATAAATATTTCTTTTGCTATTCATAACTTACTCGGCATGCCCTGAAAAATGATCATTAAGATAAGAAATATGTCAACTCATCTGGAGATGGATTTCAGTATACGATAAACCGGAATATATAGTTCACTATCGACTAAGGTCTAATTGGGTCTCGCCCAAAAAGTGACCAAATGTGTATTTACCTCTACACATTCAGGCTAATTATTCGGTAAAATTTAACCAATCCTTAGAGTGTGTTTAATTTTTCTTAATCTCTTTCTCCCGTTCTCATACTTTCGTCGGATGCTAAGCATCAGATGAGAGCATTGGCGTTTCACAATTGTGAAACGCTATTTTGACTGAATGAATATTTGGTTGAATTTCACTCTTTTGCCAGAGTGGGCAGGTCGTGCGCTTAAAAAAGTGCATTTTTTTGTTTGTTTTTATTGAAACATCGTTCAAGTAGATTTGTTATGGCGAAACAACCAATTTATAAATCACTTTATTTCCAAGTGATTGTAGCCATTATCGCAGGTATTTTGGTAGGACATTTTTCACCAAGTGGTACACAAATCATCAATGGCGTAGAACAGTATGTTCCGGGCCTGGGTGAGCAGCTAAAACCTTTAGGTGATGCATTTATTCGTTTGATCAAAATGATCATTGCACCCGTGATTTTCTGTACGGTCGTGAGTGGTATCGCGGGTATGGAAAGTATGAAGTCAGTCGGTAGAACCGGTGGGGTTGCTTTACTTTACTTTGAAATCGTATCGACCATTGCACTGGTTATCGGTCTGCTGGTGATTAATATTGCCAAGCCGGGTGTGGGCATGAACGTTGATCCTGCCTCACTTGATAGCAGTGGAATTAGTAAATATGTAGCCTCAGGTGAGTCACAGTCTACCATCGACTTCCTGATGAATATTATTCCAAATACAGTCGTGGGTGCATTTGCAGAAGGCGAAATTTTACAGGTTCTGTTATTTGCCATCATGTTCGGTTTTGCATTGCATAAGCTGGGCACCCAAGGCAAGCCAGTCCTGAAATTCATTGATCAGATCTCGCATGTATTCTTTAACATCGTGAATATGGTGATGAAGCTTGCTCCAATTGGTGCTTTCGGTGCGATGGCCTTTACCATCGGTAAATACGGCATCAGTTCACTGGCGCAGTTGGCACAGCTGATTATCTGCTTCTATATTACCTGTCTCCTGTTTATCTTTATTGTTCTAGGTACGATTGCACGTATTGGCGGCTTTAGCATCATGAAAATGATCCGTCTGATCCGTGAAGAGCTGCTCATTGTTCTGGGAACGTCATCTTCAGAATCGGTGCTGCCACGTATGCTGAAAAAACTCGAGCTGGCAGGTGCAGAAAAATCTGTGGTGGGTCTGGTTATTCCAACCGGTTATTCGTTTAACCTGGACGGAACCTCAATCTACCTGACCATGGCGGCAATCTTCATTGCGCAAGCGACCAATACCCAGCTGGATCTTTCACATCAGATCACTTTGCTGCTGGTACTCTTGATTTCATCGAAAGGTGCAGCAGGGGTCACAGGTTCCGGCTTTATTGTTATGGCTGCAACGCTGTCTGCGGTAGGTCATATTCCAGTTGCCGGTCTGGCCTTAATCTTGGGTATTGACCGCTTTATGTCTGAAGCACGTGCCTTGACCAACCTGGTGGGTAACTCTCTGGCAACTTTAATGGTTGCAAAATGGGTAGGCCAGCTGGATAAAGAAAAACTGGATTGGGCGCTGGCAAATCCGGCTGAAATTGATAAACAAATGCTACAGGACGGCCCACAAGCAAATTAATGCGCTGTCTGGATAGAAAAGGAAGCTACGGCTTCCTTTTTTTATGGGAAAAACTTATTGACTCAGGAGTTTGGGAAAAAGTCAGCTTCAGCACATGACAGTGGCTTTAAAAATAGTTAGTCTGTGCTCGGGATATAATGATAAACGCCATAAGGATAAAAGAATGCTGGCCTATGATGCTGACCTGGAATTATTTCGCGATAACTTTAAACGTTTTATGAATGAACATGTTGCCCCGCATTATGCACAATGGGAGCGCGAAGGCATGATACCGCGTTCAGTCTGGCATGCGATGGGCGAAAATGGTTTCCTGTGCGTAGATGTGCCGGAAGAGTATGGCGGTTATGGAGTGCCGACGCATTATTCCCTGATGCTGATTGAAGAGTCTGCACGGGCAGGCTATAGCGCAATTTCCACCGGGTTGTCGTGTCATTCAGATATTGCTGCGCCTTATATTCTGCATATTGGATCAGAAGAACAGAAAAAATACTGGTTACCTAAAATGGTGACGGGTGAAGTGGTGGGTGCCATTGGGATGACCGAACCGGGTGCAGGCTCAGACTTGCAAGCCATACGCACGCATGCGATTTTGCAAGATGATCATTATTTATTAAATGGTTCCAAAACCTTTATTTCAAACGGGCAACATGCAGATCTGGTGGTGCTGGCGGTAAAAACCGACCCGCAGGCACGTGCGAAAGGAGTCTCACTGCTATTAGTCGATACCCATCTGGAGGGCTTTAAAAAAGGCACCAATCTGGAAAAAATTGGTTTGCATTCTCAGGATACTTCAGAGCTGTTCTTTGATCAGGTCAAAGTGCCCAAAGATCAGTTGCTGGGCCAGCCGGGTCAGGGTTTTGCCTATTTAATGCAGGAATTGCCACGTGAACGTACTGCCATTGCAGCAACTGCCCTGGGTGCAATACGCGGTTCTATTGATGTCACCACACAATATGTCAAAGAGCGTCAGGCTTTTGGTCAGGCTATTGCCCAGTTCCAGAATACCCGTTTTGTACTGGCTCAGGCCAAAATTGATGAGCTGGCAACTGCTGCATTCTATAATCAGAATGTCGAGCTTTATATGCAGGGCAAACTGGATGTTGAAACCGCAGCAGCCTTAAAAAGCTTCTCGACCGATATGCAGATGAAAGTGGCTGATAATCTGCTTCAGTTGTTCGGTGGTTATGGCTATATGACGGAATATCCAATTTCCCGTTTCTTTGTGGATGCGCGTATTCAGCGAATCTATGGGGGGACCAATGAAATTATGAAGGAAATTGTGGCACGAGGTCTGCTGGGACGGTAAGTTTCAAGTGAAAAAAGAGTTCGTTATGAACTCTTTTTTTATAGGGGAAATATTTAAAAATCCAAGGGGAAAACAGGATGTGAAAATCTGGAGAGTATCAATATATTATTGTTTTAAGATTTAAGTACATTCAGGCATTCGTGAATAAAAATGGGCAAGTCGTTGGGAACCCGTGATGAAATCAGCTGATTATTATCGTTGACCAGTTCGGCATCATAATAAGTTGCTCCTGCATACTGTACGCGTAGTGCATGGGCACGGATACTGGTAATCATCCGGTTTTTTAATACATCGGCTTCACTGAGTAATAATGAAGCATCGCACAGACTAAAAATGGTTTTTCTGGCCTGATTAAAAGCCTGAATAAAATGCAGCACCCGAACATCATGGGCCAGTGCAAGCGGAGACTCACCCCCGGGAATGAGTAAGGCATCAAAATCATCAATACTGATCTGTTCAATACTACGGTCAATAGTGACGGCTAGACCACCATGCAAGCCATAAACCACCTTGCCTGCACGTAGTTCAATATTGCAGATAGTATGCTGGGCTGCGCGTAAGGCTTCCACAGGTTCCAGATATTCCTGATCATCAAAATTGTTCGTCACCAGTACAGCTATTCTTTTTGGCATGATAAACACCCCAATCCTCGTTTCAAATCAGACTAGCGACTTAAGGTTAAAAAAACGTCTCTGCTTTGTAAGCGATCAGTATTTTACTGTAAAAAAGTTAAGCTAAATCAAGCAAAAGTGGGTAAATACCTTGATGAGCATGTGCTTAATATTGTGAACAGTCCAGCAAGTCACTGGGGCAGGAATGGGTGAGGTGAGTTTGCTTTATTTTTAATTTTCTTATGCTTAAAAAAGTTATCAAGATTCAGAAATAGTGATATTTCATCTTGCTTAAAATCAGTTAAGATGGGCAGACCAAATTTACAATTTAATAATGTAAATGCAGTGAAAAGGCTGCCATGAGTGTTACCAGATATGACGAAAACCGATAAGCGGTTAAAAACAAATGACTGTTTTTAAAACTTAATCCAATAAAGTTATATTGCGTAACATTTGCAGCTGACTATTGTTATACTGGAACAGATAAGGTTTATGAAGGGCGATATAATAATGATCAACGACGATCAAGACACCACGACTTCTCTAGATTTGGCTAACATTCGTGAAGATATCGATTCTGTTGATCAGCAAATCCAGCAATTGATTAACCGCCGTGCACGTTTGGCTGAAGCAGTAGCGAAAGCAAAGTTCGCTTTGGAAGAGAATCCACTGTTTTACCGTCCGGAACGTGAAGCGCAGGTATTGCGTAATGTTATGGAGCGTAACGAAGGTCCATTGTCAGATACCACCATGGCACGCCTGTTCCGTGAAATTATGTCAGCCTGTCTAGCCCTTGAAGCGCCACAAAGTATTGCCTTTTTGGGGCCGGTAGGAACATATACGCACTCGGCAGTACTTAAACATTTTGGACACGATGCAGTGGTGCGTCCATTGCCGACCATTGATGAAGTTTTCCGCGAAGTAGAAGCGGGAGGTGCCCATTATGGTCTGGTACCAGTTGAAAACTCGTCTGAAGGTGTAGTGAACCATACGCTGGATTGCTTTAAAACATCGAACCTGAATGTGATTGGCGAAGTGGAACTGCCAATCCATCATCAATTCCTGATTTCTGAAAATACTCGTAAAGATAGTATCAAGCAGATTTATGCCCATCAGCAGACTTTGGCGCAATGTCGTAAGTGGCTGGATGCGCACTATCCCGGTGTGGAGCGTGTGGCTTTAAGCTCAAATGCCGAAGCAGCACGCCGTATTCGCAATGAATGGCATTCGGCTGCAATTGCGTCCGAGATTGCGGCAAATATTTATGGCCTTGAAATCATGCATGGCAATATTGAGGACAACCCGGAAAATACCACACGTTTCCTGGTAATTGGCCGTGAAAAAGTACCGCAAAGTGGTAATGATAAAACCTCATTACTGGTGTCTGCTCATGACCGTGCAGGTGCATTGCTGGAAATTCTGACTCCGTTTGCCAAGCACAATATCAGCCTGACCAGTATTGAAACCCGTCCGGCACTTCCGGAAAAATGGGCCTATGTGTTCTTTATTGATCTGGAAGGACATATTGAACAGGAAAATGTCAAAGCGGCAATTGCAGAAATTCGCCCACTGGTTAAAGAAGTTCGGGTATTAGGTTCATATCCTCAAGCTGTACTTTAAGTCAACCATTTGTGGCCAGTGCGAGGGTATTGGTCACTGTTTCATCTGTAAATCGGAATTCAAAAATGTCATTTGTCCCAGCCAATGAAGGCATCTCTAAATTAAAGCCATATCAACCAGGCAAGCCCATCAGTGAGCTTGAGCGTGAATTGGGTATCACCGACATCGTGAAACTGGCTTCTAATGAAAACCCGTTGGGTTGTTCAGATAAAGTCAAAGAAGCTGTCGCTGCTGAAATTGCTGAAATTGGCCGTTATCCGGATGGTGGCGGTTTTATTTTAAAAGACCAGATCAAGGCACAGTTTGGTTTTAATCATGACCAGATTACTTTAGGTAATGGTTCAAATGACCTGTTAGAAATTTTTGCCCGAGCTTTTGTCTCTGAACAAGATTCTGTGGTGTATAGCCAGCATGCATTTGCTGTCTATGCCCTGGTGACCCAGGCGATTAATGCAGAAGCGATTGAAGTCCCGGCAAAAGGTTTTTCGCACGATCTTGATGCGATGGCTGCGGCTATTAAAGACAATACCAAGCTGATCTTTATCGCAAACCCGAATAACCCGACAGGCACCTGGTTTGAAGAAGCTGAATTTGAAAGCTTTATGCAAAAAGTGCCTGCCAAGGTCATCGTCGTGCTTGACGAAGCTTATGTGGAATATTTCCCGGAAAATTTCAATAGTCTGAAATTCCTGAAACAGTATCCAAACCTGATCGTGAGTCGTACTTTATCTAAGTGCTATGGTCTGGCTGCACTGCGGGTAGGTTTTGCTCTGGCTTCTGCTGAAGTAACGGATTATCTGAACCGTATTCGTCAGCCATTTAACGTTAACCATTTGGCGATGGTCGCTGCTGTTGCGGCCCTGAAAGACGAAGCGTTTATTGAAAAATCTCGTGAAGCGAACAAAGCGGGCATGGCTCAGCTTGAAGCAGGTTTTCAGGCTTTAGGTCTGAATTACGTGCCTTCACGCGCCAACTTTATTCTGGTTGATATACAGGCTGATCCGGCACAAACATTCAATAGCCTGTTGAAAGAGGGTGTGATTGTACGCCCTGTAGGGATTCAAAATCATTTGCGTGTATCGATTGGAACCGAAGCAGAAAATGCCAAATTCCTGAGCGCACTTGCCAAAGTACTCGGCTTAGAGGCTAAAGCGTAAACCATGTCGCAGCCACTGTTTGAAAAAGTTGCATTTATCGGGTTTGGACTGATTGGTTCAAGCCTGGCGCGGGTCATTCGTGCCGAGCATTTGGCGAATGACATCGTGGCTTCGACACGCTCACAAAAAACACTAGAAGATGCCAAAGTACTGGGGCTGATTTCTGCGGGTTATACTGATCCGGTACAGGCAGTTCAAGGTGCAGATCTGGTTGTTTTGGCCTTGCCAGTTCGTGCTACGCAAAAGGTACTGGAAACCATTCAGCCTCATCTGGCTGAAAATGTCATCATTACAGATGTTGGCAGTACTAAAGCCAATGTAGTCGCTGCTGCCAAGGCGGTATATGGTGAGCAGCTTCCAGCCGGTTTTGTGCCAGGGCATCCTATTGCAGGTGCAGAGCACACCGGTGTACATGCCGGGAAGGTCGATTTATTTGCCAACCACAAGGTCATTTTAACGCCATTGCCGACCAGTGCAGACTGGGCTGTCGATAAAATGATTCAGCTTTGGCAGGCCGCTCATGCGGAAGTTATTTGTATGGATGTGGACAAGCATGACGAAGTGCTGGCTCATACCAGTCATTTGCCGCATTTAATGGCCTTTAACTTGGTCGAACAGCTGGCCAAGCGTGAAGACAATTTAGACATTTTTCGTTATGCTGCGGGAGGCTTTCGGGATTTTTCGCGGATTGCCGCCAGTGACCCACAGATGTGGCATGACATCTTTTTTGCCAATAAAAAAGCGATACTCAACGCCGTGGATGGCTTTGAGGCACAGCTCGCCATTATTCGTAAACTGATTGAAGAGGAAGACTCCCAGACATTAATGGGTTTGTTGGGACATGCTCAGGCAGCGCGCCAGCACTTCAATCATATGCTTGTCAAGAAACCTTTCATGGAGAAAAGTAAAGTGACACAACAATTTACCATTCAGCCGGGTGCCAAAAAATTCCAGGGCAAATTTAGCGTGCCTGGTGACAAATCTGTGTCACACCGTTCTATCATGTTTGGTGCCATTGCAGAAGGTACCACGCATGTGACTGGTTTTCTGGAAGGCGAAGATGCACTGGCAACCTTGCAGGCATTCCGTGATATGGGCGTGAGTATTGAAGGCCCTAAAAATGGTGAAGTGACCATTCATGGGGTGGGCATGCACGGTCTGAAAGCACCGCAGTCTGCAATCTACATGGGGAACTCGGGTACTTCGATGCGTCTTCTTTCGGGGATACTGGCTGCACAAAAATTCGATTCAGTCATGACCGGTGATGCATCGCTGTCTAAACGTCCGATGGAGCGTATTGCCAATCCTTTACGTGAAATGGGCGCCCAGATTCAAACCACAGGTGAACGCGGTACGCCGCCGGTGTCTATCACCGGAAACCAAAACCTGAAAGGCATCCAGTATGACTTGCCAATGGCATCGGCACAGGTGAAATCCGGCATTTTGCTGGCAGGCCTGTGGGCAGAGGGTGAAACCGCAGTCACAGAGCCTGAACCAACGCGCGACCATACCGAGCGTATGCTGCGTGCTTTTGGTTATGAAGTAAAAACCGAAGCTAACCGTATTTCCCTACAAGGTGGCGGAAAGCTTGTCGGGACGGATATTCAAGTACCTTCCGATATTTCTTCTGCGGCTTTCTTTATGGTGGGCGCCGCTATTACTGAAAATGCGGATATTACTCTTGAAGCAGTGGGGGTTAACCCGACACGTACCGGAATCATTGAAATTCTGAAACAGATGGGTGCGGACATCACTGTTGAGAATGAACGTATCGCAGGCGGTGAACCGATTGCGGATATTCGTATTCGTGGTACACGTACCTTAAAAGGAATTCATATTCCAGAAGATCAAGTGCCTCTGGCGATTGATGAATTTCCTGCGCTATTCATCGCTGCAGCTTGTGCTGAAGGCCGCACTATCCTGACGGGTGCTGCTGAGCTACGGGTAAAAGAATCAGACCGTATCCAGGTCATGGCTGATGGTTTGCAAACAATGGGGATTGACTGTACGCCAACAGAAGATGGCATCATTATCGAAGGTAAAGGCAAGTCAGGCGACTGGTCAGCTATCTTTGAAGGCGGGGAAATTGAATCACATCATGACCATCGCATTGCCATGAGCTTCTCGATTGCAGGTCTGCGTAATTCGGGTGTGATCAAGATTATTGGGACTGAAACGGTGGCAACCAGCTTCCCGACCTTTACTCAATTAACTGCTCAAGCAGGTCTGACGATTGACGTAACAGAATAATTTCTGAATTTGTGTAAAACAGCCAAGCTTTTGCTTGGCTGTTTTATTTATATTGGCTTATGCTAAACCCATACAAGAAAAAAGCCATTTGGAAGTAGTGATGCGAATATTAAAATTTATGGCCCATGCTCAAGGTCAGCAGCAATTACAGGATCATCATAAAACTCAGCAATACATCGCGCAATTGCTTGCTGGTGAACTGGGTAAATATGGTTTTCAGACCTTGCCACAAAGTGGAGGGCAGGTGGCGGTTGCGGTTGAAGATCATGAACTGCCGCTTTCTGTCAGCTGTGAGACCCAGGACAGTGAAGGACACTTTATTTGTGAGATTGCATCCTATCCTGATGAAGAACAGGACTGGCTAGAGCGTATTGCCGAGCGGAGCTTGCTGAATCAGCTGGCGCAGGCTGTAGAGGCTTCATTAAAAGAACAGGAAGGCTTTAGTGGTTTTGAATGGAAAGACTAATCGAGAAGCCGGATCATAAAATGCCGGAGAGATATAAAAAACCTCATCTGATATGAGGTTTTTTTAAAATTAGCCTAAAGTCAGAAAACGGGCCATGGCGATCCGCAATTGTTTGAGATAGCCGGTAAAAAAATGGTTTGCTCCGGGTAAAACCGTCACTAGATGACGTTGCGGTTTGGCCCACGCCATCATGTCGGATAATAGGGTAATATCATCCGCTTCGCCATGAATGAATAAAATATCCCCTTTAATATGCGGAGTTTCATAGTGACGAATACCTGCAACAGTTGCAGTGGGTAAGCCGCATAAAATGGTTTGACTTGGCTGTAGCTCTACAGGCAGTGCAGCATAGCTTTTCGCAATAACATGGGCACCGAAGCTAAAACCGCCTGCATAAAAGGGTAGGCCAGTGTGCTGCTCACGTGCGTACCGGATAATTTCCAATACATCATCCGTTTCGCCATAGCCATCGTCATGCAGACCTTCACTTTGACCAGAGCCACGGAAACTTGGACGATAAACTACACAGCCGCGTTCCAGATACATTTGTGTTAACAGAACTGGAACTTTGTGCTGTGGAGTACCACCTTGCAATGGATGAGGGTGGCAAACAACCGCGAATCCTTTCACTTCACCTTGAGGATAATCCACAAAAACTTCAAGTTGTCCCACAGGACCCTGAAGGAAAATTTGCTCGGACATGGGAGAATCGATTCATTACAGGAGTGTGGCTTATTTTAACGATTGTGGTCAGTAAAAACATGCATTGGAATTAAAATAAGTTGGCTGATATAGTGTGATTAATCACTTTTTAACCAGGTTAACCATGCTTGCACTCATTTCTCCTTCAAAGACCCTCGATTATGCTTCAAATTTACCGACAGATTCTTTTACCATACCAAGATTGCTTGAGCATTCACAAGAGCTTGTCGACCTTAGTCGTAAGTTATCTGCTTCAGAAATCGCCACATTAATGAGTGTGAGTGAAAAAATTGCCCAGTTAAATGTAGAGCGTTTTCGTGACTGGCAGCCCGATTTTAACTTGTCGAATGCCCGACAGGCGATTTTTGCCTTTAAAGGCGATGTCTACACCGGCCTGGATGCTTATAATCTGAGTGATGCCGAGCTTGCTCATGCCCAGATACATTTACGCATGTTGTCCGGGTTATATGGCCTGTTACGCCCCCTAGATTTAATGATGCCTTATCGTCTTGAAATGGGAACCAAACTGGCAAACACACGCGGTCATAACCTGTATGACTTCTGGGGCAGTATCATTACTGATCAGATTAATGCTGATCTGGCAGCGGCCAATTCAGAGTTATTGGTCAATATTGCTTCAGATGAGTATTACAAGTCCGTCAAGGAAAGCCAGATTCAGGCACACATCATTAAGCCGGTATTTCTAGATCAGAAAAATGGAAAATATAAGATCATTAGTTTTTATGCTAAAAAAGCCCGTGGTCTCATGGCTCGTTTTATTCTGGAAAATAAAATTGAACGGATTGAAGAGCTTAAAGCTTTTAATAGTGAAGGTTATTATTTTGATGCGGACAGTTCTTTAAAAGGCGAATTGGTCTTTAAACGTGATGAACAATTAGATCGCTAATTTCAGAATCGGCTCACTCTACTTTAACGGTATTTGTATCAAGTGGAGTGAGCTTAAGTTAAATAAATAGCTGATTTATAGGAAGCTGTTAAATATCGTTAGATCAAACAGTGCCAAGAACAATATCCTTAATACTGTATAAATATTATTAATATAGGAAATTATGTACTGTATTTGAAGGATTTTTTTGGAGACTCAATACAGATAAAATGAATAGGGTTTTAATGGTTTATATTGGAATGGATTTTACAGGTATTTAAATTCTAAAATAGATTTCTTTCATAAGTCATTTTTTACTCAGCTCCAAGTTATAGATTCCCGCAATTAAATTGAATCTTAATCCCAGTCTTTTGCCTCG
>NZ_JAMXXZ010000029.1:0-35613 GCF_024129285.1 Acinetobacter sp. S4397-1 | reverse complement strand
GATCAATCAACCAGTAAAAATCCACACAAGTTGTTCTTCATAATCTCTTAATGATCTTCTTACTGCTTCGTCAGCAGCAAGCTAGGTCGGCCATGTTACGCTTTCTTTGTAGAAAGTCAACCAGTAAATCCAATTATTTTTAAACTCATTCAAGACACTTAAATTTACCACCTTGTGCTAAACCCTTGTTTCTTAACAAGTTTTAATCTTCATCACTGCCGATGAATGTGCATTCTACAGTATTTCAGAGAGCTTGCAAGTACTTTTTTTACATAAATATTACGAATGGTGTATTTTTATACTAATTTACCGGAACTGCATCTTTTTGCTCTATTATTACTCAAAGAATTTCATTAAAATGCGAACTAATCCTCATTTTTTAAACATTTTCATGCACAACTCACTCAGAAAGTTATTTTTACTAGTAATAGCTATAACCTTCTGTTTTAGTTTAAAAGCCAACTCGGTTCAAAATTCTTATCAAATCACAGTTTCTATACTCAGTTATGTGAAGTGGCCTGTATCCACCCCAAAGCTGTGCGTCTTAGATGACGGCAATGCTTATACCCAGCTTAAAAATCAGCTCAGACACTCCAATCTCCCCATGGAGACTAAATTACTTACAAGTAATCAAATTAAAAATACCATTTGTCATGCAATTTTTTTTAGTCAGTCTACTCCAGAATTTGAACAACACATTATTAATCAATCTGCAAATAAGCAGGTCATTACCTTCAGCACCTCAAATGTAGAATGTGAAATTGGCAGCACGTTTTGCCTCATGTATTCCAAATCGGGGAATGCCATTTTCAAGGTAAATCTGGATAGTTTGACTCGCTCCAAAGTGCATGTAGATCCCCGTGTATTACTGCTTGCACGTAATCAGGAGTAATATGAATGATTAATAATTTTTATAAATCAACCTCCTTACAACAGTTATTCAAGAAATCACAATTTACAATTTTTGCTATTACTTTTCTGATTTCGACTTTAACCTTGGTCAGCATTTCAGTGCTAACTGTAGAATCTTCTGCAAAGCAGAGTCTGCAATTGATCAGTCAAACAGCTGCTGAACGTATTCAACCTGCTCTGGTTTTTAATGATCGAGTGATTATTTCTAAAATACTGATTGAATACACCAACGATTATCATATTCGCTATATTGGGCTATACGACCAGAAGCAAAACCTGTTAGCGAAAAGCCAAAAAGACCATGATTACTATTATCCGCTACAAGCCTTGTTTGATCGCATTTTTCTGAGTGAAGCTATAGAGGTTCCTGTTTACCATCTCGGTAAAAATATCGGTACAGTGGTTGTATACGGTAGTTCCGCACAAATACTAAGTTTTATTATCAAAGTATTTTTCGGTCTGATGGTCGGCATACTGTTCATTCTTTTCACTTTAGCCAAGTCCGTTAATTCAACTTATCGCTTTATTATGCAATCGATTTCGCCCCTGATTCAGATTGCCCATTTAATCAATCAACAAAATGCGTACAATCTGCGCTTTCCACAAAATGATATTAAAGAATTCAATGAATTGAATATGGTATTCAATCATTTATTAGAAGAAATTCAAGCTTGGCATACTCATTTGCAAAACGAAAACCATGCGCTTTCCCATCAAGCCTTGCATGATTATCTTACAGAACTCCCTAACCGCAATTACTTTTATCAAGAGTTAAGCAAGCTGTTTAGCAGAATTCCCCCTGCGCCTTCTGCCCTGATTTATGTAGATAATAATAATTTTAAACAGATCAATGATGAATATGGGCATGTGATTGGAGATGAGGTCCTGAAGGAAACAGCCAGAAGATTAAAACACAATATACGCCAGACCGATTTTGTGGCTCGTCTCGGCGGAGATGAATTTGCCATCATTCTCCATGATATGCCCCGCTTAGATCAATTGACTTCAATCGCTAAAAACCTCATTCAGTGTTGCGAGGAGCCTTTAATCCATAATGGGCAAATAATTTCTTTTAGCTTTAGTTTAGGTATATCCATCAGTATTAATGCTGCTGATGCAAAAGAATTAATCATGCAAGCCGATCAGGCCATGTATCAAGCAAAATCATTAAAACACCACTGGTGTATTTATCAAAAATGATCACAGGTAAGACTATGTATATGATAAAAACTTCAATTATTCTTCTACTTACCACCTTGCTAAGTGCCTGCTTAAGCTTTGGACCACATAATTATCAACAAACAAAAATGTTGAAAAAGGAAGGCTTTGTGCTAACAGAAGAGGGCTGGAGTCTAGGCTTACCAGAAAGCCTGATTTTCAGTTTTGATCATTTCATTATTACTGCCCAGCAAAACCAGGAGCTCACCCGGCTGGCACAACAGCTTAAAAGCTATAAGCTGGAAAAGCTGAACATTATTGGCCATACGGATGATATCGGTGACCCCACCTATAACCTAGAGCTCTCTAAAAACCGTGCTTCCAATGTGGCAGATATCTTCCTTCAACAAGGTTTTAATCCTAAAAACATTCAGGTTATCGGGCGCGGTTCATCACAACCTTTGGTTCCCAATAATTCAAATAAAAACCGTGCTGAAAATCGAAGAGTCACTATTATTATCGTGCCTTAAAAGTATGTCTTCTTGAAAGCTCCCTCTGGAGCTTTTGGTTTTTATAAAACTTCAAACACAAAAAAACCGCTTTACGCGGTATCTTTTATTTCAACTATCTTTGTATAGATGGTCGGAGCAGTAGGATTCGAACCTACGACCCCCTGGTCCCAAACCAGGTGCACTACCAGGCTGTGCTATGCTCCGATTTCAACTTTAAAAGTTGGGGTGAATGACGGGATTCGAACCCGCGACAACTGGAATCACAATCCAGGGCTCTACCAACTGAGCTACATCCACCATTACATTTGGTTCTTGATATCAAGCGACCAAGTGGCGCGCCTGACAGGATTCGAACCTGTGACCATCCGCTTAGAAGGCGGATGCTCTATCCAACTGAGCTACAAGCGCGTTACTGATGTAAACATCATTTGCCTTGAAGAATTGGTCGGAGCAGTAGGATTCGAACCTACGACCCCCTGGTCCCAAACCAGGTGCACTACCAGGCTGTGCTATGCTCCGATTCATCTCAGCTTTTGTATCGAACTATCGTTCGGTACGGTGTGCATTCTAGGCGTGACGCCCAAAGACGTCAACACCTATATTTAAAAAAAATCAAAAAAACACTTCAAGCGTTTATTTATCAAGCATTTCAGACATTTTTTATACAAACTCTAGCGCTTTAAGCTGGCACTAAAACTCAGCATACGATCTAAAGGCAGCTTTGCACGCTGCGCCAGCACAGGATCTACCTGAATTTCCTGATTACGCTGTTGCAGAACCTGTAAAATTCCATCCAGTTCATTCATCGCCATCCATGGACAGTGGGCACAGGAACGGCAAGTTGCGCCTTCTCCGGCAGTCGGCGCCTCAATCAGGATTTTTTCTGGAACAGCCTGCTGCATTTTATAGAAGATACCGCGGTCTGTGGCTACGATCAGACGTTGATGTGGCAATGTTTGTGCTGCTTTAATCAGCTGGGAAGTGCTTCCAACTGCATCGGCAACATCTACCACCGATTCTGGTGATTCAGGATGAACCAGAACCGCTGCATCAGGATACATCGCTTTCATTTGAGCAATGCCACGCGAACGGAACTCCTCATGCACAATACATGAACCATCCCAAAGCAACATTTCTGCACCTGTTTTTTTCTGGATATAGCGTCCCAGGTGCTGATCTGGCGCCCAAATGATTTTCTCACCCAAGCTATCTAAATGCTCGACAATCTCAACGGCACAGCTAGAAGTTACCACCCAATCGGCGCGCGCTTTCACAGCAGCTGATGTATTGGCATATACCACTACTTTATGATCAGGATGTGCATCACAAAACTTGCTAAACTCATCAACCGGACAGCCCAGATCCAGTGAGCAGGTCGCCTCAAGTGTCGGCATTAACACAGTTTTTTCAGGAGAAAGAATTTTTGAGGTTTCCCCCATGAACTTAACTCCGGCCACAACCAGAGTGGATGCCGGATGGTCTCGTCCAAAACGTGCCATTTCTAGCGAATCAGAGACACAGCCTCCAGTCAGTTCAGCCAGTTCCTGAACTTCAGGATCACAATAATAATGTGCGACCAATACAGCATCCTGCTTTTCAAGCTCTGCCTTGATCTGTGCAAATTTTTCCTGTTTTAGCTGTTCAGTCAGCTGATGTTCCTTAGGTTCACCTAAACGGTCTAAATGCGCCTGCACAATCGACTTTGCTTCATTGGCTATTAAATTGGTCGCATTATTCATAACAACATCTACTCTTTTATCTTTACTGCTTGCCCCAAAGGCAACCATTTACCCTATTCACCGGCCAGATGTGGCGGTCTGCTATTTTTGACCGGTCATTAAAACATTTGAGATATAAAAAAGCCCCCCACGCGAGGAGGCTTGAGCAATCATCTGAACTATGAACGATAATCTGCATTAATCTTGACATAATCATAAGACAGATCACAGGTATATACTGTGTCTTTTGCCTTACCACGTCCCAGATCCACACGAATCATCATTTCAGCCTGCGCCATGACACGCGCACCCGCTTCTTCAGTGTAGTCAGCTGCTGCACCACCATCTTTGCAGATTTGTACATCATCTAACCAAACCTGAATTTTTGCAACGTCTAAATGCGCCACACCGGCATAACCAATCGCCGCCAGAATACGCCCCCAGTTTGGATCAGAAGCAAAAATAGCGGTTTTCACCAATGGAGAGTGGGCAATACTATAAGCAACATCGCAGCATTCCTGAGTATTGGCACCGCCTTCTACCGCTACAGTAATAAACTTGGTCGCCCCTTCACCATCACGCACAATCAGGTGCGCTAAACGCTTCATGGTACGCATGAGCACTTCTAGAACCACGGCATAACGCGGATCTTCAACAGAAGATATTTCCGTGCCTCCCGCCTGACCAGTTGCAATAAAAATACAGGAGTCATTGGTAGAGGTATCGCCATCGATAGTAATACGGTTAAAGGATTGATTAACTGTGAGGGAAAGTAACTGTTGTACCAGTTCACGGCTAATCGGCGCATCCGTTGCCACATAGCCCAACATGGTCGCCATATTCGGGCGAATCATCCCGGCACCCTTGGAAATACCCGTCATGGTATAGCGAATACCATCCATCTCGAACTGTTCAGAAGCACCTTTTGGCGTGGTATCTGTGGTCATGATTCCAGTTGCTGCATCTCCCCAGGCATCATCACGCAATGACGCCAGCGCCGGCTGCAAGCCACTAAGCAAACGCTCTATAGGCAACTGTTCACCAATCACTCCGGTTGAGAACGGTAACACCTGTTCTGGGTTCACTCCAGCAAGCTTTGCCAGCTGGGCGCAGGTGGCTTCTGCATTGGCCATACCCGTCGCACCAGTGCCTGCATTCGCGTTTCCGGTATTAATGACTAAATAGCGTGGATTTCCCGCTGCCAGATGTGCCCTAGAAACATGCACCGGCGCTGCACAAAATGCATTCTGGGTAAATACCCCTGCAACATTGGAGCCTTCAGCTAGCTCAAATACCACCAGGTCACGTCGGTTCTGGTAGCGTACATAGGCTTCTGCCGAACCAATTTTCACCCCTTTTACCACATGCATCTGTGGCATAGATACGTCACCAACTGCCATTTCTCATTGTCCAATGTTGAAGTTTATAAAAAGACAGCTTAGTTGATCTGGAATAAAAAATCGAGCCAAAGCCCTGCAATGTATGGTGATTTATCATAGGTTTTCACAATAAAAAACCAGTCTCAGGGACTGGTTTTTTAATTTCTGAAAAAATTCAGACTTAGTTTTTTGCAAGTTGCGCTGCTTCACTCAGTAAAGCCTGTTTGGCCTGCTGCTGGCTGGCTGCCGAAAGCGCTGGGTTAGATGCCACAATGCGATCGGCATTGGCCGCATTTGCAGCAGCAATGGCTTCAGTTTGCACCACAATCGGGCGGTTCTGGTTGTTAAACGTATAGCGGATACCCGTACGTGGACTCGCGACAGTAACTCGACCATCTGCACCCACTTCAACCTGCGTACTGGTTGGTCCAATCGCTTGCTGAACCTTAGTGAGGGTTGTTGTTCCCGTTTCTGCAAAACTTAGAGCAGGAGTTGCCAAAGCGGCCATCATGAGTGTTTGTAATACTTTTTTCATTGTCTATTCCACTTTTCGGTGCTGAATGAGCCATTTAATACCATTTAACCATCAGGACTGCAAATGGTATTCCGACTCTGAAAAATATTTATACATAAAATTTCAGAGCCCGCAAGCTCTGAGCGTCAAAGATGTTTAGAGCTTGCCATGACACTGCTTGTACTTCAGGCCTGAACCACATGGACACGGTGAATTACGGCTGGCTGGTGCTTCAAATACCGGCGCAACCGAATTGATCGGAGTATTCGGCTCAGCTCTCATCTCCTCACCTTCTGTCAGCAAGCCATCAAACTCTTCATGAGACAGTTGCAGACGCATCGCTTCTGCTTGAGCCTGTTGCTGGGCTTCCATTTCAGCCAGTTCTTCTGGCGTTGGCACATGAATACGTGACAGATCAGTCACTACATCAGATTTAATTACACCCAACATATTCACAAACAGGTTATAGGCTTCTTTCTTATATTCCTGTTCTGGGTTTTTCTGGGCATAGCCACGCAAATGGATCCCTTGACGCAGATAATCCATCGCCGCCAGATGTTCTTTCCAATGACGGTCCAGAGAATTCAGCATGAAATGGCGTTCCAGTGAACCAGCTGACTCAGGTCCCATCTGCTCACGACGTGAACGGTAACGATTGAGGACTTCGTCACTAATACGCTCGACCAGAGATTCTTCATCCAGACGACGATCCTGCTCCAGCCACTGGGCAATCGGCAGGTCAATCGATAATTCTTCACGCAATGCCAGTTCTAGGCCTTCAATATCCCACTGGTCATGAATCGACTCAGGTGGAATATAATTGGCAATCATGCCCTGCATCACTTCACGAATCATCTCTTCAATATAATCTTGCAGTGAGCTTTCTGCGAGAATCTCATCACGCTGAGTGTAAATGATTTTCCGCTGTTCATTATTGACATCATCATACTTCAACAGGTTTTTACGGATGTCAAAGTTACGGGCTTCTACTTTACGCTGGGCATTTTCAATGGAACGTGACACCATTTTGTGCTCGATGGCTTCATCTTCCTGCAAGCCCATCGCACGCATCATACCGACCACGCGATCACCGGCAAAGATTCGCATCAGGTCATCTTCAAGTGATAAATAGAATCGGGATACACCCGGGTCACCCTGACGGCCAGCACGACCACGCAGCTGGTTATCAATACGGCGTGATTCATGGCGTTCAGAACCAATAATATGCAGACCACCCGAAGCTAATACCGCTTCATGGTTGGCTTCCCACTCAGCTTTTAGACGTGTTTCGTCTTCAGGGGTCGGATTCTCAATTTTGGCGAGCAATGCTTTCCAGTTACCCCCCAATAAAATATCGGTACCACGACCGGCCATATTGGTCGCAATAGTGACGGCACGCGGTGCACCAGCCTGTGCAATAATATCTGCTTCACGCTCATGCTGCTTGGCATTCAAGACTTCATGCTGAATGCCTGCAGCTTTTAGTTTCTCCGAAAGAATTTCAGAAGCTTCAATAGTTGCAGTACCAATCAGGATCGGGGCTACACCTGCTTCATGCACGCGCTGAATTTCTTGAATAATCGCGTTATATTTACCTTCACGATTTAAATAGATCAAATCGTTATGGTCTTTACGCACCATTGGTCGATGGGTTGGGATAATCACCACATCCAGGCCGTAAATTTCTTTCATTTCCGCAGCTTCCGTATCTGCAGTACCGGTCATCCCGGATAATTTTTTATACAGACGGAAATAGTTCTGGAAAGTCGTGGTTGCCAGAGTCTGGTTTTCAGGCTGGATTTCCAGACCCTCTTTCGCCTCAACGGCCTGATGCAGACCCTCAGACCAGCGACGGCCCGGCATGGTACGACCGGTATTCTCATCCACAATGATGACCTCACCATCATTGATAATATAATGAACATTACGCTGATAGAGATAATGCGCACGGATTGCTGCGGTTACATGATGCAGCAGGTTCAGGTTAGCAGCGGAATAAAGACTCTCGCCCTCTGCCAGCAAGCCCATTGTAATCAGTTCACTTTCGATGGTTTCAAAACCGACTTCGGTAATTTCTACAGAGCGCTGTTTCTCATCTACCCAGAAATGCCCGCCATCCGGCACTTTTTCTTCTTTTTGTGCTTTTAATTTTGGTGGAATGCTGTTGATAGCCGCATACAACTGTGAAGAATCTTCACTTTGACCTGAAATGATTAAAGGTGTCCGTGCTTCGTCAATCAGGATCGAGTCCACCTCATCGATAATCGCATAAGGCAGGCCACGCTGTTTTTTCTCAGCCAGCGAGAATACCATGTTGTCGCGTAAATAATCGAAACCGAATTCGTTGTTGGTTCCATAGGTGATGTCGGCACGATAGGCTTCTGCTTTCTCGGCCGGATTTTGCATGGAATAAATAATTCCAATGCTTAAACCCAGGAATTCAAATAATGGACGGTTCAGCTCGGCATCACGTTGTGCCAGATAATCGTTTACCGTAATGACATGTACACCCTGACCACTAAGCGCATTCAAATAACAGGCGAGTGTACCCATCAGCGTTTTACCTTCACCCGTACGCATTTCGGCAATTTTACCTTCGTGCAAGGTAATACCACCAATCAGCTGTACATCATAGTGGCGCATGCTCATGACACGTTTAGCCGCTTCACGACAGACCGCAAATGCTTCAGGAAGTAATTTATCTAGGCTTTCACCTTTATTATATCGTTGTTTGAATTCTTCAGTTTTTGCAGATAAGTCTGCATCGCTAAGGGCAGATATCGTCGGCTCGAGCGCATTAATCTTGTCTACGATTTTACGCATGCGTTTGAGTTCACGCTCATTTTTGGTACCGAAGATTCCTCCGATCAGACTTGCCAACATGAATAGACTCTCTAAATCTTGCTTATCAAATGAATATGTTCTTAGTCGTTATTATGGTACTAGAAATTTGAACTACAAGGGTTTTAGCATAAAACCGTTGAAAAAATCTCATCCTTAGTTCTAGCCCTGAAACCTAAGGCAAAATAATGTAGCAAATTTTGACTGGGCAATATAGTCAATTAGCTGACTGTTTTTGCTGATTCTGAATAGAAGGATAGTCTTCTTATGAAAAATTTGTATAAGCAATTCTAAAAACACTATTTTCCAAGATAAATAAAATGGTTCATATTGATTCTTATCCTTCTATTATAAGATCAATTGAGGCAAACATATGAGTTTACGTTTAGGTGATACTGCACCCAATTTTGAACAGCAATCCAGTGCAGGCTTAATTAATTTTTATGATTTTTTAGGTGATAGCTGGGGCATTTTATTTTCACACCCTGCAGATTATACCCCGGTCTGCACAACAGAACTTGGCTATACCGCAAAACTCAAAGATGAGTTTGACAAACGTGGGGTTAAAGCCATTGCCCTTTCTGTCGATGATGTTGAATCTCATCAGGGCTGGATTAAAGATATTAATGAAACTCAGGCAACTACGGTCAATTTTCCGATTATTGCCGATCAGGACCGTAAAGTTTCTGAACTCTATGACTTTATTCATCCCAATGCCAGTGAGACTTTAACTGTTCGCTCCCTGGTCATTATTGATCCCAATAAAAAAGTACGTTTGATCATTACTTACCCTGCATCTACTGGACGTAACTTTCATGAAGTTTTACGGGTGGTAGATTCCTTACAACTCACCGATCAACACAAAGTGGCCACTCCAGCCAACTGGCAACAGGGAGATGATGTGGTGATTGTTCCTTCATTACAAGATGAGGAAGAAATCAAGCAGCGTTTTCCTAAAGGTTATAAAGCGGTCACTCCATACTTAAGACTAACGCCTCAGCCTGAGTAGGGCTAAGCCATGCCCAGTTCTACCTTGAGGGGAAGCTATGTCATAGAGTAGAACTGGGGGAAAAAAATAAAATTAGAACTCTATACACTAAGCTTAAGACCTCAGGAAGCATTTTAATAAGTCGCTGAAAATTTTAATTTTAATAGCCTGATCGAAACGATATGGATATGAACAGATTTGGTATCTTTTATTCCCTGCGTTGGGATAAACCTCCGCACATTGATCAATATACGGAGGTTTTTTATTTTTATGCCGTGTTCAGAACAGCAAACTGCTCGCCTAGAAGGATTTTCAGCTGCATCATGTGCCAATACATACCTGAACACTGGATCGGGAAGATTTATTAAAAGTGATGAGGGAAATCCAGCGGGCTCGCCAGAACAATGAAAAGGTACTCCTCTATTGCTACTACGGCTCTGACCGTACCGCTGCCAGTATTACCCTGTACTGGATTATTTTCCAGCACTGCTCAATTGAAGACGCTGGGCATGAAGTGAAATACAGCGGTTATGGCTTTCACATGACTGGGCACAATATTGAGAAAGTATTTAGCCCTGAACATGTAAAATGGATCCGGGTGTAACTCTCGGATCCATCTACAACTTCAAGGTGGTAATCAATTATTGACGCTTCTCCAAAGGCACCCAGTCAATCACCCAGGCAGACTTCATATTCAGGCTGGCATCAGATGCAATCTTCTTACGGGCCGCATCCGCAGCTTCACGGTCCTTGGATGGACCAACCATAATACGAATCCCTTTAGAGGTTGGACTTTTAGTCACCTTATAGCCTTTGGCACGCAACTTGGCTGCCACAGCATCGGCATTGGCTTCGTTGGCGGCCAAAGCCACCTGTACCATCCATTGCTTGCTGTCCTCTCCTTCTAACAGCTTGCGTGCCTGCTCGGCTTCTGCCTTTTTCTTGGCTTCTTCTGCCTTACGTTTTTCTTCCGCCTCTTTACGTTCAGCTACCCGACGCTCTTCTTCAGCCTTTTTCTTAGCCTCATCGGCTTTGCGCTTTTCTTCTGCCGCTTTACGTTCCGCTTCTTTCTTCTCGGCAGCTTTGCGAGCTTCAGCTGCCTTTTGAGCTTCTTCAGCTTTACGCTTTTCTGCTAAAGCCTGACGTTCAGCTTCTTTTTTAGCTGCCTCAGCTGCTGCATTATTCTTTTGCTGGGCGAGTTTTTGCTGCTCCAGCTTCTTTTGTGCCGCAGCTTTTTCTTCAGCCAGACGTTTCTGCTTGGCCTGTTCATCGTCAACCAATTCAGGTGGAATATTATCCGAACTTTGCTGGCCCAAGCGATGAGCATTGAGTGCTGCATACTCTTCTGCGGCCTTACGGGCCGCATCAGCCTCGGCCTGTTGCTGCATTGCCAGGAACTCAGCTGCACGCGCCTCTTGCTCAGCAACGGCTTTTTCACGGTCACGGCGCTGCTGCTCCAGTAAACGCTTTTCAGTTTCTACATCCACAGTTAAAGAGCCTAATGAATTATTCACAGCCTCTTTATTTTCTGCTTCCATCGTCTGCACCGGACCTTGTTGACGCTCCTGCTGAATTTCATTCTGACCTTTCAGAAGTAATGCTGCCAATAAAACACCACCACCGAGTAAAACAACACCGCCCATCCAGCGCTGTTTATTATTCATTGACATTCTTCCAAATACTCCCACACCGCTTCTAAGGTATGAAATGATCCACATACCAAGATCAGCTGATGATTATCTGCCTGATCCAGCGCTGACTTAAAAGCGAATTGCACCTTATTAAATTGCTCTACTGCTTCCCCGCTCAAAGCTTCTGCCAAAGCTGTGACCTCTGCCGCACGCGGAACCGCTAATGGTGCAATTTTCCACAATCGGATATGTTCTTTCAATAACTTAACGACAGAATTTATATCTTTATCAGCCAACATGGAAAAAATACAAATCACTTCTTTGTATTTATTGTTATATTTTAAATAATTACGCAATTGCTTTAATAAAAACTCGACGCCGTGCGGATTATGCCCTGCATCAAAAATCACGGTTTTACCTTGAATTTCACGAATTTCAAACCGTCCAGGCAGCTTCGCCAACTGTATCCCTTCGGCAATTGCTTCCTGACGAAGCTTTAATCCACTCAGCAGAAGGGCTGTAATTGCTGTCGAGATATTCTCTAGGGCCAGTGAGCCTGTCGGTAATTTCAAGGTCGTGCCTGAAGACGCAAATGCCCAGGTTTTGCCATCTTCAAAGGCTTCATAAAAATAGTCACGGTTGATCGCATACAAGGGTGCGTTAGACTTAGCCGCCTGATCTAAAATCGCCTGTGGAATCTGTTGCTGTCCGCCAAAAATTACCGGAATATTTGGACGAATAATACCAGCCTTTTCAAAGGCAATTTTCTCGATGGTATCCCCCAACCAGTCGGTATGATCCAGACCAATATTGGTAATGACTGCAACATCTGGATTGACTACATTGACCACATCCAGACGCCCGCCCAGGCCGACTTCGAGCACCCAGACATCACAATCTTGATCTTTAAAAATAACGAAAGCAGCCAGCGTAGTGGCTTCAAAGAAAGACAGGCTTAAATCACATTCACGGCGTGCCTGATCGACCTGTACAAACGCATCGATCAGTAACTGATCTTCGACTTCAATCCCGCGTAATTTGACCCGTTCATTGAAACGATATACATGCGGAGACTGATATAGCCCCACTTTAAAGCCGTGCGCATTTAAAATGGCAGCCAGCGTAGTGGTGGTTGAACCCTTCCCATTAGTTCCAGCCACGGTCAGCACTTTGGCAGCCGGGTCGGTCACGCCTAGCTTTTCAGCTACCGGAATGACACGCTCCAGACCTAAATCAATACCTGTAACGTGAACATGGCTCCAATAATCGAGCCATGTATCCAAAGAATCTGTTGCTAATGGTGCTGTATTCAAGGCAAGTTCATCAGTTTAGTCACAATGCGATAAACTGTATCACGTAATGCATGACGGTGAACAATCTGATCGATTACACCATGATCAAGCAAATATTCAGCACGCTGGAACGGTTCATCCAGTTTTTCACGCACGGTTTGTTCAATTACCCGTTTACCTGCAAAGCCGATCATGGCTTTAGGTTCGGCAATATGCACATCCCCCAGCATTGCCAGAGAAGCCGTCACCCCCCCATAAACCGGATGGGTGAGAACCACTACATAAGGCAGGCCGGCTTCTTTTAAACGCTGGATAGCCGCTGAAGTACGCGCCATTTGCATCAGAGACAGCATGCCTTCCTGCATACGCGCACCACCAGATGCTGCAAAGCAGATTAAAGGTTGACGCGCTTTAATCGCACGCTCTGCTGCCTGCACAAAACGGTCACCCACAACCGTACCCATTGAACCACCCATAAAGTCGAATTCAAAGGCACATGCAATCATTGGCACGTTTTTCAGCAACCCTTGCATCACAATCAGGGCTTCAGTCTCACCAGTTTTCTTTTGCGCTTCTGACATCCGCTCCGGATAAGCTTTACTGTCGACAAATTTAAGTGGATCTTTCGCAGTGAATTCCTGTCCCATTTCCGCTTCCACCTGATCGAAGAACCAGTTGAGACGGTCACGCGCTTTCATTTTCAGATGTTCATCACATTGCGGACAAACATAGGCATTAAATGACATCGCCGTACGTGTCACCAAAGCATGACATTCAGGGCATTCAATAGTAGGTTCTGTAAATGTGGCTTTGAGGGTGGTTTGCTCATCAGGAACATGAATACCCGGAACAATACGCTCCGTCCATGGGGTCGATGGGCTCAGAATTTTGCCTGATTTCACTTGTTGACTCATACTAACTCATCGAGCGCTGCTCGAAGCTCCTTGACTTTATTCACCGTAGCAATAACGGCCTGTTCTGGCGGGAGAGATGCGAAATGTTTAACAAATGCGCTCCCCACAATGACTGCATCGGCAGCAACACCCATCGCTTTCGCAGATGCAGCATCACTGATACCAAAACCCACACCTACAGGAATATCTGTCTCAGCCTTAATTTTCTGAATACGTGTTGCTGCTTCAGACACATCTAAAGTCGCAGCACCGGTCACACCTTTTAACGACACGTAGTAAATAAAGCCACCGGCCTGTTTAACCACATGCTGAATGCGCTCATCAGTTGAGGTCGGTGCCAGCAAGAAAATCTGGTCCATCTCGTATTTTTCCAAGACCTGACCCAGATCTGCTGCTTCTTCTGGTGGAAGGTCGACCAGAAGCACACCATCTACACCGCATTCATAGGCATAAGCGACAAATTTTTCATAGCCAATGACTTCGACCGGATTTAGATAGCCCATCAGCACCACAGGTGTTTCGCGATCTTTCAAGCGAAACTCTTTCACCATGTGCAGTGCATCCAGCGTATTGGTTCCACCTGCCAGCGCGCGTTCTGCAGCTAGGGCAATGGTCGGACCATCCGCCATCGGGTCAGAAAAAGGAAGACCCAACTCAATCACATCCACCCCTGCATCCACCATCTGATGAAGAAGAGGTACAGTGACCTCTGGATGCGGATCACCAGCCATTAAATAAGAAACCAAAGCTTTACGCTGTTGAGATTTAAGTTGTTCAAATCGTGTGGCTAAACGTGACATAGGGCTGAGCTTTCCTTAACGTATTTTAAACTTGAGGCATTGACTATGTAGAAATACAAGACATCGCATTGTAACGCTATTTTTTGTCCATTGAACAGTGTGCAGCATCGACCTCTGGTATTTCCTTTCCTGTATGAAGATTTCAGAACAACCCGGAAGGCTCTATTTACGATTATTTTGATTTTTTTCTCAATGATCAAAGATGCCTAATTTTACTATGCCCTAAAATATTGAATACTTAGATAAACTTATTTTTAATATATAAAAATTATAAAAATACAGATGTTAGCGCATTCACTTAAAGTTTTCGGAAATTGCAAAACCTGCTTTATACTAGCCGCATTCTTTTAATTTTTTATCTCCTATGCAGACTGATTCCGAAGCTAGCGTGCAGGCTAACGCCATTGCACTGCTGCCGCTTATTGTATTTTTAACCATTTTTTTAGGTAGCGGGATCTATCATTCCCTGATCGGAACGGAGTTTGCGTTTTATCAGGTCAAAGCGCCAGTTGCCGCACTGCCTGCCATCATGCTGGCAGTCTGGCTGTATCGTGGCAAACTGAATCAGGGAATTGAAGCATTTTTAAAAGGAGCCAGCCATCCCAATCTGGTACTGATGTTCATGGTGTTTATGCTGGCCGGAGCCTTTGCCAATGTGAGCAGTACCATTGGCAGTGTCGATGCAACGGTACAGATGGCTTTGTCGATCATTCCCCCTGAATTTGTTCTCCCCATGCTATTTGTGATTTCAGCCTTTCTGGCAACGGCAATGGGGACCTCTATGGGGACTATTGCAGCCTGTGCGCCAATTGCTTTTGGTTTTAGTCAAGCAACGGATATTGCAGTAGTTTATGCAATTGGAGCAGTTGTGGGTGGCGCCATGTTCGGTGATAACCTGTCGATGATTTCCGACACAACGATAGCCGCCACAACCAGTCAGCGTGTACAACTGCGTGACAAGTTCAGAGTCAATGTCTGGATTGCCGTTCCGGCTTCCATAATCACGATTCTGATTTATATTGTAAGTATCGGTCGTTCCAGCCCTGTGGCATATCAGGATTTCAACTGGATCCTGATTCTTCCTTATATCGCCGTCTTTTTATTGGCCTTTAGCCGTTTGCATGTTTTAGCCGTGCTGAGTATGGGCGTATTGTTATCAAGCCTGTTCGGCCTATTTGCTACACCCGGTTTTAATCTGCTCAAGCTGAACAATTCAATTTATGATGGCTTCGTTGGCATGTTTGAGGTGGCCTTGCTCTCCATGTTTCTGGGTGGTCTGTCTGCTCTCATGCAACGTGAAGGTGGCTTGCGCTGGCTGATCGAACGCATTTATGCATTGACGCGCCTGTTTAAGGTCGGCCGTGAACGCGCTGGCGAAATTGGCATCAGTTTTCTGGTGGTATTTTCTAATCTGTTTGTGGCAAATAATACCGTGGCCATTATCCTGTCGGGAGATATGGCCCGTGAAGTAGCGAAAGAATACGGCGTAGATCCCAAACGAGCCGCTGCCCTAATGGATATTTTTTCCTGCGTCGTTCAGGGGTTGATTCCTTATGGTGCACAGTTACTGCTGGCATGTTCGATTGCCAAACTCTCTCCGGTCGAACTGATTGGTGGCGTATATTACTGCTGGATTTTGGCAATTTTTGCCGTAATCGCAATTGCGGTACGTTACCCAACACTAAAAACCGCGTAAATGTGTCTCTTGAGATGACGGTCATCACAGCGCTTTGTTAACGCTGATCTTGTTTGGGCTGCTTACGGTGTTGTAATAAAGTGCGGCCCGTTGCTGCCTTATAAGCACGCGCCAAAGCAGACTGGTCCGAATAATCCAGCTGCTCGGCAATCTCACTCAGGCTGATCTCCTGCTGGAGCAGCAGATCACAGCGTTTTACCCGCTCCTGTTCCAGCAGCTTTTTAAAGCTTGTGCCCTGTTCGGCAAGTTTACGCTGCAAAGTACGGATAGACAGCAAAAGATGTTCTGCCAGCTGTTCAATTTTTAAAGCTTGCTGGTGCATACGCAAGTGATCTGCAATCAGCCTTTGGGCATGTTGCAGCGTCGATTCCAGTTGTGGCCGGGCAGCAATTTCCCCTTCAGCCTGACGGATTAACAGTTGCAGCAGCATCGGGTCAGCCTGATCAGATTTCAGGTTCAGGCCTTGCACATCCAGCTCCAGTGCATAATGGGGTTGAGAAAATTTAAGCTCTGTTGCATAAAACTTTTGAAAATGAATTACTGCAATCTCAGGCCGATGTGCAAAGTGGATGCTGCGCAACAACAAAGGCTGCTCCTGCAAAATAAAACGGCCCAGTTGTACCATTGCCGCTATAGTCAGTTCATTCAGCACATTATAACGTTCCTCCAGAAAAGCCCAGTACAACTCGACACTCTGTTCATGCTGTCGCAGTTGAAAAGGAATAAGATCACTGCCATCCACCACCAGCCGTTGAAAGCGTATGATATAACCGATGATTTCTGAAATGCTGCTACTTTTGGAAGCCATATAACCCAGCACACCAAAATGCTCTGGCCTGATTTCCTGGACAATTTCAAAAATTAACTGCGGACAATCAAGATGCTGCCGGGTGCTGAGCAATACATTGTTAAGCAGTTGCAGTGGCACCTGTATATCAAAAGGCTGATCAATCAAGCCTTGCAATTGCTCCTTAAAATCTTTCAGGAAATCAGCATGTAAAGGATCAATCTGCCGGCTTCGTAAATAACTTGCCCACAGCTGGATATAACCATTGGATATTTTGATCTCTTGCATAGCGATTCCCAATCACGGCTGCAACACGATATATTTTTTTATTTCTTCTGGCGTAAAATGTATAAAAATTGGCAATATCTGTCAAAACAATTCACCCACTCTCCGACATACTGTCAATATCTCCAGAAAAAAGAATAAAAGTAAATGAACGCTATAGTAAAATCCACCATACAACCTGTGGTCCGTAGCAATCTTAATTTCAAGCTTGATGAAATTCCACGTTACTGGTTTGGCGGTGATCCTTTTCTGACCCGCATGTTTGATGCGCTCAGCCTGACCTTTCCAGATGGCGAGCGCTATTTTATTCTGAGTGTGCGACTCTTTCGCGACCAAATCAAAGACCCCAAGCTACAGCAGCGTGTAGCCGATTTTATTCGTCAGGAAGCGCAGCATGGTATTGCACACGACCAAATGAATGATCTGATGCGTGAGCAAGGGATGCCGGTTGACCAGTTTATTAGCCGCTTGAATAGTATGATGAACAGAGATCTCAAGTACCGTTCACCACATTACAATATTGCCGTCACTGCTGCTGCAGAACACTTAACCGCCTTAATGGCAGAAACGTTTTATGCCCATAAGCAGACACTGGCTGCAGCACATCCTTATGTGCGCGCTCTTTTCGCTTGGCATGCCATTGAGGAAATGGAACACCGTGATGTGGCCTTCGATGTGATGAAAGAGGTCGCCCAGACACCCGAATTAACCCGTAAAGCGGCCCTGCCGTTTATCACGGTGGTGATGTTCGGTTTTACCCTCTACCGCGCAAATATCATGTTGAAATATGATGGTTTTAACCGACTACAGCGCTGGCAAATGAACCTCAAAGGCCTGCCGTGGTTCTTTGGTAGAAAAGGGGTGCTAACACGCATGGGCAAGCAATATCGTGACTGGTTTAAAGCCGACTTCCATCCAAGCCAACACCCAGTCATTGCGCAATACGAAGTCTGGGTCAAAACTCTGGAAGAAACCAATAATCCAATTCTGGCAGGTGAAGCATTTTGGCAGGCAGCACAAGCTTAAGCGCTCAGCAAAGATAGGCTGTCAGATTATAAAAAGTCTTCACACTTGAATTATGCCAGTCCCTAAACAATATGGACTGGCATTTTTATCAGGTAGATGGAGGCAAAAAATAAGGTGTCTATTTCTAAACACCGAAACTGACTCATATTCTGAATAGAATAGGAAAGACTCTTTAAGGAGGCAGGTATTAAAAAAATCTTACCACTTCGCATAGTGCTGCTCTAAAAGCCCATATTCATTTAACAGAATAATTTCCTGATCACCTTGCTGAATGGTGCCACAGATTTTGGCCTGCCACTGACTGAATTGACTACCGACCAAACGCAGATTCAGATTCTCATAACGACGCCAGCCGGTTTTAACTGTTAGATTTAAACGTTGATCCAGCGACTGAATACTCCACTGGTTTTCATTTTCCTGCTGAAACAACACATCTGCGAGTGGATAAATTTTTCCATTCACCCATAAACAGTTTTCATTGCCAAAACTTTCATTGACACCAGATGCCAGATTAATCCCGATCCGGTTTTGATTGGCATCCCTAAAATTACTGGACAGCCAGAACCATGCCGTTTCAGGGCGCAAAAAGCCGCAAGTATCATCCAGGGAGGCAAAAGTCCGTTCATTAAATTGCAGGGTTTGGCCCTGCTTGTTGACGAAATACCCTTCACATGCCAGCGTGGTCAATTTTTGGGTATAGGTCCAGCCATTAATTCCGGTCGGACTGCACATACTCAGTGGCTCTGTTCCTGCACAGAAGATGCGGGCCGAAAGTTTGATTTCTCCATATTTGGTAACGTTGATATAACGCACCCCGTTGCTATGCTGAATCTCGATCTGAAAAGGTGACTTATTAAAATAACTATGATTAAACAGCGGCTGCTCATCCAGTACCGTATGCCGTGCCAGAAAATTAATCGCCTTCCATTCCTGTACATCATTGGTGAGATGATTATAGGTATAGACAAAACTATGCCCAGCCCATGCGATATCGGCAATCGCCAGACCAATTGTATAGTGCTCGTGCTGAATACTACAAAACTTGAATTTTTTATACTTTAAATGTTTACGCCAACCCGAAACCGCATTTCCATAAGGGGTTCTGTAGCGGTAGGCATCATAATCAATGCTTTTGGGAATTTCCTTAAAACGTCCGTAACGCGGTTGTCCATTTGCCTGAATTAAATCCATTTAAGACATTCCATCTTATTCAGAAACGATATTTTTAATCGTATTATGCCCATTATTAAAATTTGATAAAGCGTTTTTTGCTGCCACTCGTCGAGATCTGCTACATCACCCTCGGTTTATCATTTCATCCATTTAAATCGACAGATAGGTATTTTCCCAGCGATTAGGCTTAAACTCACCCTCGACCAGCTGGATATAACGGCCATAGACATGATCGATGGCAATGCAGTCATCTATATCTAGCACCCGATCAGTATGCTGCTTTTGCCAGTGCCGTGCAAAATGGGCTTTACCCCGCTGTTTGGCGACCATGGCATTTTGTGCGACCACCAGCACATAACGATGCAGCTCGCCAAATTCATGTGCATCATAGCCCCCCAGATTAATAAGCCAGAGTTTTTCATTCGCCTGATTCGGTGCGGCATCCGTAAATTGAATCTGGTAGGACTTTCCTGCAAACTCTACGCCATGAATCTGTGCCCAAGCATCTATATGCAAACCTTGCTGTTCGCCAAACCAGGCATTTTTCAATTGCGGATAGGTTTCTTCCAGACTTTCCCCCACCGCCAGAACCACATCATGGACTTCCGTATTTGCCCGCACATAACGGCCTCCAAGCATGACAATAAATAGACTGGACATCACACGCTCCTTGGTAAATATTCACCTAGACACTATATTTATCTGTCCCGAGACCAGAGTTACACTGAAGGGAGCAGGATAGAACCCATCATTTTAATTTGCTTGCTTAATGCGTCATTCAAGGGCTTGCTGGGGGCAAATTAAACCAGAGCTCTGCATCAAAAGAATTTCCCATTTGTCCCATATAAAAAAAGATGCCTTAGCATCCTTTTTAAAATCTTGTTAAAGGCCAGTCAACAAGACAATGGCAACTTGATTCATAATCATTTCAATAATAATCAAGGCCAAAATCGCCATAATTGGAGACAGGTCAATCATGCCCATATTCGGCATAATACGGCGAAATGGTGCCAGAATCGGCTCGGCCAGTTCCTGCACCACCTCAATATAAGGGGAACGCGATTGGGTAAACATGACCACCCAGCTTAAAATAATGGCTGCAAAAATCAGATAACGACAGAAACGGATCAGATCCTGAATCATCGTGACAAAGGTCAAAATCAGCAGATGTACAGGGCCATTCGGCATCCCTCCGGACAAATACATCATGCCAAAAATCTTGAGTAGATATAACACCACCAGCAAGGCCAAAGCTGCCGTATTGACCCGGCCTTTGGCCAGGGTCGGAAAGATACGACCGAATACATCTACAATTTTTGTCGCCTTGACAGTTGAAAGTACTACCGGATTATAGGGACTGATGACAGCCAGTTGCATTAAAAAGCGGAAGAATACGAGCAAAATCGCGACGTTAATGATAATGCCAAAAATTAGCGCAGAATTTGCACCCATACTTGAACGTTCCTAAAAATTAAACTGAAGATTGATTACTTTCACTAAGTTCTTGTGCAAGTTCTTGGCTACGTTTTTGTGCAGCCGCCAAAGCTGCCTGAATATTCTGCGAGATTTGCGCACGGTCAAAAACCTCTAGCGCTACCTGCGTTGTCCCATTAGGAGAAGTTACATTTTTACGCAGTTCAGCGGGTGTATTAGAGCTGGTAATGGCCATCTGCGCTGCACCTAATGCAGTCTGCAAAGTTAGAGCAGTGGCAGTCTTCTCATCCAGACCTAAATTTTTGCCCGCACGGATCATACTTTCCATCATATAGAAAAAATAGGCAGGTCCCGAACCGGATACAGCTGTCACTGCATCAATCTGTGCCTCTGAGTTTACCCAAATTGTCAGACCAGTAGAAGCGAGAACTTGACTGGCCAGCTCTCGGTCAGTTGCCTCGACATTGTCATGGGCATATAGTCCATGTGCGCCGGTTTGCACCAGCGCCGGAGTATTTGGCATCACCCGTACAATACGTTCCGCCCCCAATAGTCGCGACAAAGTCGCAATTTCTGCACCTGCGACAATAGAAATAATCAGCTTGTCACTCACCAATCCTTTCAAGGGTAGCAGTACGCTAGCCAGCACCTGAGGTTTAACTGCAAACACGACAATATCCGCATCCTTGATCGCAGCCTGGTTATCATCAGTCACATGTATATCTTTTTCTGCCAGCAGCGTACGGACTTTTTCAACCGGATCAGCCACTGTAATACGTGTTGCTGCCAATCCTCGTGAAATCAGGCCGCCAATTAAAGCCTGCGCCATATTACCGCCACCGATAAAACAGATATTACAATTTAAAGCTGCACTCATGTTCAATGCTCGTCGTTGAGTTCTAATGTCGAAGAAACCAAAATAGGTAGCCACCCCCCTGCTGTACAATATGCAGATTGAGCCAACCAGAATCCCTGAGGTGTAAACACGCCTAGCATAACATTATCTGTGCTTAATATTTGAATCGTATGTCGTGTCCAGGGAAATATTTGCGCTTCCTGAATGGCTTTCTTTAAGGGCCAGTTACCTACACGTCCATGCAAATGGATTTTTTCACCGCCTTGTCTTCGTGTCAGTTTCAGCGGCCGATTCAGTAAATCTCTGGATAAACCCACAGTTGCCTGCTGAATTTTGAAGCTTCCTGAAGGCAGTTGCACATTGGCAGCCAAGTTCAACTGCAGGACTTGCTCAACGGGAATAGCATTTCGATCTGCCTGATAAACAGCAGCTGTTAAGCGATAGAGCTGTTGCTGATAACGCACATAATAATAGCCTTGCCAATGCAGGGCAGCCTGAGCATCCAGTTTTGCAGCAATAACTTCACGCTGCAAACGTTCCACCATATCAAAGGCAGGACGATATTGTGCTGTGCCTTTCATCCAGATCGACAAGAGCTGGCGCTGTCGTGCTTTAGATAATTGATTCAACCGGGTTAAATCAAGCCTTGCTGCAGTGCCGCAAGATTTCAAATCCTGCTGCACAATTTCCTGCAAAATATCCTGTGTATCCTGCATTAGTACGGCACTACGCGCCAAAGCATTCTGCATTTTAGGATAACGTTCTGTCAGCACTGGCCATAACTGCTCACGTGCCCAAGCACGATCATAGTGAATATCCTGATTGGTCGGATCTTCAATATTCTGGATATTTAAATCCATAGCCCACTGACAAATCTGCTCACGAGAGATATCTAGCAATGGCCGCCAGATGGTTAAATTTTCTCGCTGATCTACCGGTTTCATGGCGGCCAACCCATCAATTCCTGCACCAGAGAGCAGGCGCAGCATCAAGGTTTCTGCCTGATCCTGCTGATGATGGGCCAATACCAGAATTTCATTGACTTGCAGATGCTGTGCATAAGCCTGATAACGAGCCTGACGAGCCTGAAGCTCGAGATTTCCACTCAGGACCTGAACCGGCTGGACGATGCAGGGAATATGCCGCTGCTGACATTGCTGCTGGACGAAAGTTCCCCACCCTGCACTCATGTGCTGCAATTGATGATCCACATAAATGGCACGCACTTTTTCGGGACAGAAAAAAAACATCAGATGCAGCAGCAGCATAGAATCTACGCCACCGCTGCATCCGATTAGAAATTTTTTTTCTGCAGGAAATTCCTGCAGTTGCTTTAAGAAACCAGACCTAAATTGTCGCTGCCAAACTTCATTAAACGTTGGTAACGTGCTTCGCATCGTTCTTGTGCTTCCATCGGTTGCAATTCATTTAAAGCTTCTTTCAGGACAGCTTTCAGGCTGTTCATAACCTGATCCGGATTTAAATGAGCACCCTCACCTTCATCCACGACATATTCCACAATCCCCATTTTCTGCAGCTTGTCTGCTGTCAGGGCCAGCGCTTCACTCGCTACCTCTGCTTTCTCTGCAGTTTTCCATAAAATAGAGGCACAGCCTTCTGGCGAAATCACAGAATAGATACTATGAGACAGCATGATGACACGATCCGCGACACCAATACCCAGTGCGCCACCTGAACCACCTTCACCCAGTACCGTAGCAATTACAGGCACTTTCAAATTAGAGAGTTGAGCAAGGCTGGTGGCAATTGCTTCAGCCTGACCACGCTCTTCTGCCCCTACACCCGGATAAGCGCCCATGGTATCAATAAAGGTAAAGACCGGCAGATTAAAACGTTCCGCCATGTCTAGTAAACGCTGGGCCTTGCGGTAACCTTCCGGGTTACTCATGCCGAAATTATGCTGTAGTTTTTCACGGGTACTGCGACCGCGATGCTGACCGACAATCATCACGGGCTGCCCATCAAAGCGAGCCAGACCGCCAATCATGGCACCATCATCACCATATAAACGGTCACCATGTAAAGCATCAAATTCAGTGAATATTTCACCAACATAATCCAGAAATTGTGGACGTTCCGGATGACGGGCGATCTGCACTGTCTTCCATGCTTTTGATGGGGTAGCTTTATTTCTCATAGGTTAACCGTTTTTCATCCCTATAAAGGTATTAATTAACAAACTGTTCAGACTGAATCGAGAGATCAATGTCCCAATTTTTAAACTGCAGCTGTTCATCATGCAGCTCAGCGATTAGCAATGGCCACTGTTTGGCATCACCGGAAATACTGAGCTGCCATTGTTGCGTATTTTTTGCCTTGAGTTCAATGGCAGGAAGCATCTCATCACTGCGGCTGTGATTGACCAAAACCGCCAGACGAAGCAGCAAACACAAGTATAAAAGTTTAGATCCGCCCACTTTCATCACATCAATCTTGGCATCAGTGCGCAATTTGCGACGATGGTGCGCGACTAAATGTGACAAATAGTTCTGGTCGATTTGGGAAAAACCGGCAATGTCGGAGTGCTGCAACAAATAGGCACCATGACGCTGATAACCACTATGGCTGATTGCCAGACCAATTTCATGCAAATAGGCAGCCCGGCGCAACAGGTCACTGTCATCACTGTTCAGTCCAAGCTTTTCAGCCATATCATCAAACATTTTTTGTGCAGTTTGCACTACCCGCTCTGCCTGTTTGCTGTCGGCACTATAACGTCCAATCAGGGCATGTACCGAACGGTCTCGAATATCTTCATGCTTGAAACGGCCCAGCAGGTCATACATGACCCCTTCACGTAATGCACCATCAGAATAGGTTAGATAACGAACATTCAGGACATCAAAAACGGCATAAAGAATAGCAATACCTGCCGGTAGAACTGCACGGCGATCCTCTTTAAGTCCTTCAAATTCCATTTCAGAGACATGTTTGTATTTCAGCAGCTTGTCTTTCAGTTTGTCTAGACCTTCAAGGGTAAGCTGTTCCTTATCATTGCTCCAGCCCATGTTCACACAGATCTGACGACAGGCTTTAATCGTACCACTTGAGCCAACTACCGCATCCCAACCTGCTGCCTTATAGGTATTGGCAATACCAGAAATTTCTTTACGTGCTGCAGTGACCGCCTTATCAAAAGCCTTGCTACTGATTTGACCTTCAGGAAAATAAGCTTTGGTAAAAGCCACACAACCCATTTGCACCGACTCTGTATGAATCGGCTCAAATTCCTCACCAATAATCAGTTCGGTTGAACCACCACCAATATCCACCACCAGGCGGCGACCTGAATTTTCCATGGTGTGTGACACACCCAGATAAATGAGACGGGCTTCTTCACGTCCTGCAATAATTTCTATCGGCTTAGGCAGAATTTCAGCCGCTTTTTGAATAAATTCATCCCCGTTTTTAGCCTGGCGTAGCGCATTGGTTGCCACGATTCTTAAACGGTTAGGCTGCACGGCCCCCAAACGTCCCACAAAACGTGCCAGACACGCCAGACCGCGCTGCTGGGCTGCCTCAGTTAAATTCTTATTTTCATCCAGCCCTGCAGCCAGCTGAACCTTTTCTGACATTGATACGACTTTTTTAACTTCGCCATGATCCACACGGGCAATCGCCAAATGAAAGCTGTTTGATCCCATATCGATGGCTGCGAGTAGCTCTTCATCAATCAAAAAATCAGACATTTCAGAAATCAACCTTTTACAAATTGTGCCTAGAGTAATTCACAACCATGCAATTTAAAAGCCATTTAACAGCACAATTTCGCGTAATTATTTTTTCATTTATATGTCAATTGCATGACACGATGATGACTATCGTCATCATCTATTGGACAAAACACGATTTAAGCTTCAAAATTTACAGATTCCCCTACATTGTTAAAGAAGGCTATGTAATACTAAGAAATATAGTCATCTTTAAAAATTATTTCTGGAGCCTTTCATGTCTGGCAACATTGTAAATACTACTGACGCAAACTTCGAAGCAGACGTTCTTCAATCGGATATTCCTGTACTAGTAGACTTCTGGGCAGGCTGGTGTGCACCATGTAAAGCCATTGCCCCTGTACTTGAAGTCCTTGCAGATGAATACCAAGGCAAAGTAAAAATTGTCAAAGTAGATGTGACGGCTTGCGAACAAACTGCAGTAAATTTCAATATCCGCAACATTCCTGCATTGCTGATGTTTAAAGGCGGTGAAGTGATTGCGACTCAAGTAGGTGCAGCACCAAAATCAAAATTGACTGCGTTTATTGATGAAAATATCTAAGCATATCCAATTCAAATTAAAATACGCGACAAATCGCCGCGTATTTTTTTCGACTATAAATTGACAAAAAGCGGTTTCTCTCTTATATTTCTAACTCAAGAGATAAAGGATGCTAAATCCTGCCAATTTCTTAAAAGATACATTACATAAGATGCCGCTCGGCAATAGAAATTGTTTTTCACGTTTCTCTTTCAAACAATCAAACAGATCTCTGAATTGTTCTTCTACAAATTCAATTACTTTCGTTTGAATGCTTGTATGCGGCCAAATCTTACTCCCTTTCTAACCTGTACCTCAGAACTTTGATTCTATCTGACTACCTATGAATTTAACCGAACTCAAGAAAAAACCGATTGGCGAACTCATCAAGATTGCCGAGTTTATGGGCCTTGAAGGTATGGCGCGTAACCGCAAGCAAGACATTATTTTTGCCATCTTAAAACGTCATGCAATGAATGGCGAAGAGATTTTTGGTGATGGCGTTCTAGAAATTTTGTCAGATGGATTTGGCTTCTTACGCTCTGCCGCAGGCTCTTATCTGGCAGGTCCTGACGATATTTATGTCAGCCCTTCACAAATCCGTCGTTTTAATCTGCGTACTGGCGATACAATTACCGGCACAATTCGTCCACCTAAAGAAGGTGAACGTTATTTTGCTCTGCTCAAAGTCAACCAGATTAACTACGATACGCCAGAAAACTCGCGTAATAAGATCCTATTTGAAAACCTGACCCCACTTTTTCCAACTGAACAGCTGATCATGGAACTAGGCAATGGTACAACTGAAGATTTGACTGCACGTGTAGTCGATCTGGTTGCACCGATTGGTAAAGGTCAACGTTCGATTATTGTAGCGCCGCCAAAAGCAGGTAAAACCATGCTGCTACAAAATATCGCCCAGTCTATTATCCGCAATAACCCGGAAGTTTTCCTGATTGTACTTTTGATTGACGAACGTCCTGAAGAAGTTACTGAAATGGAACGTACTGTTCGCGGTGAAGTGGTGGCTTCAACCTTTGACGAATCACCGGCCCGTCACGTTCAGGTAGCAGAAATGGTCATTGAAAAAGCCAAACGTCTGGTGGAACATAAAAAAGATGTCGTCATTCTGCTTGACTCAATCACACGTCTGGCGCGTGCTTATAACACTGTGATTCCTTCCTCTGGTAAGGTGCTCACAGGGGGTGTTGATGCCCACGCGCTGGAGCGTCCAAAACGTTTCTTTGGGGCGGCACGTAATATCGAAGAAGGCGGTTCATTGACTATCATCTCGACTGCGCTGATTGAAACCGGTAGCAAGATGGATGAAGTGATTTACGAGGAATTCAAAGGTACAGGCAACCAAGAAATTACCCTGGATCGCCGTATTGCAGAAAAACGTGTGTTCCCTGCCATGAATATCAAGAAATCAGGCACGCGTCGTGAAGAGCGCCTGATGTCCGAAGATAATCTGCGTAAAGTCTGGATTCTGCGTAAATTACTCCACACTCAGGATGAACTGGTAGCCATGGAATTCTTACTGGATCGGATGAAAGAAACCAAGACCAATGATGAGTTCTTTGACCAGATGAAACGTAAAGCATCTAATTAATATTAATCATTACATAAAAGGCCACCTATTAGGTGGCCTTTTTTGGTTGACAAGCCTTACACTTTGAAACAATATGCATGAAATCATGTAAACTTATTTTTAAGGTTTTGATTAATAAAATAAATAAAACAAAGTAATCAGAAACTTAAAAAATGTAACCTGCCTTTCTCCAATCCTAATCTTTCAATTAATTGTTATTTTCTGTTAAAAAACTCTTCATTTTTATCATTTTTCTACATTTTTAACGGTTTAGCCAGTAGCAATTCAAAATCCACGGTGATAGCATATTTACAGACCAGTTAGACTGCTCCTGCGTTGTTAGTCCCTGACAAAATTAGGAATAATAAAAGCATATTACAGCCTAACTCCGGTTTTTTTTTAATCTCATTTTTTAGAGAGTGATGCCATGTTATTCAAAAAAATCGCTATTGCTGCTGCAGTTGCTACTACTTTAGCTTTCGTTGGTTGTGCTAAAAAAGCTGACGACGCTGCTACTGACGCTAACCAAGCTGCTTCTGAAGCTGTAGAAGCTGCTTCTGAAGCTGAAGCTGCTGCTGATGCTGCTGCTGTAGAAGCTACTTCTGAAGTTGCTACTACTGAAGCTGCTGCTGCTTCTGAAGCTGACGCTGCTGCTGCTGTTGCTGTTGACGCTGCTGCTGATGCAACTGCTGCTTCTGAAGCTGCTGCTCAATAATCATTACGATTATTCAGTACAAAAAAAGAGAGCCATTGGCTCTCTTTTTTTGTGGCTATAAAAATCTGAATTTTTATAGCTTATTATTCAAAGAAAAAAGCAGATCAATTGATCTGCTCATTCCCTACGCGTTGACGGAATTTCTGTCCGGCGCGGAAGGTAACGACACGGCGTGCAGAAATTGGAATTTCTTCCCCGGTTTTAGGATTACGACCTGGACGTTGACGTTTGTCACGTAACTCAAAGTTCCCAAAACCTGATAATTTGACCTGCTCGCCTGAGATTAGTGCTTGGCTAATCTCATCAAAAAACAACTCGACCATTTGTTTAGCTTCACGACGGTTTAAACTCGTGAGCTCACTTAAATGATCAGCCATTTCTGCTTTTGTTAATGCTGTCATGAAGCCCTCAATGTCGCTTGATAAGTGTTTTCCAACACTTGAAGGATATTATCCATACCTGATTTAATTTCAGCATCTTCCAGTGTACGGCTTGGATGCTGCCAGAGAAGTGCAAATGCCAGTGAGCGTTTCCCTTCCTCTACTCCTTGTCCAGTATACACATCGAATAGCCATGTCGAGTCTAAAAGCTCTCCACCTGTTTTTTCGATAAGTCCCTGAATTTCGCTAACATTAATCTTATCACTAATTAAAAGCGCAATATCACGTCGAACCGACGGAAAACGTGATAATTCTGTAAAATTAGATACATAAGTTTGCAAAACAGCATTTTGATCCAGTTCTGCGACCCAAGTCGTTGTTAAATCCAATTCATCTTCAAGTGAAGGGTGTAAACGCCCCAAATAACCTATTGATTCATTATTCACGAGAATTTCCGCGGATTGACCAGGATGCAACCAGGCACGTTCAGAACGTACATATTCCACTTTCAAGCGTGCAGCAGCCAGAATTTCTTCTACATCGCCTTTAAAATCGAAGAAATCCATCGCTTGCGGTTTTGCATGCCAGCTTTCCGCAGTGCGTGAACCTGTGGCAATCAGGACAAAGGTTGGAATCTGCTTAAGATCATGAATTGAGGCAGCATGTTGATAGTCAAAGCGCAAGCCCAATTCAAAGAAACGGACACGGCTCTGCTGACGGTTGGTATTGTACTGCACACAAGGAATCAGGCTGGAAAGCAGGGTCGAACGCATCACCGCCAAATCACTAGAGATTGGGTTAGCCAATGCCAATGGATTAACCGCAGGATTTAACTGCTTTTCAAGTTTCAGATCAGCAAAGCTAAAACTGATCGCTTCTTGGTAACCCAAAGTCACTGCTGTCTGACGCAATTGTGCGGTTTCAAACTGATCCTGATATTTTGCAAGTTTGGCTTCAAGTACTGGCAAGCTGATCTGAATATTGTCATAGCCATGAATACGCGCCACTTCTTCAATCAGGTCTTGATAAATCGCCATATCATAACGGTGTGATGGCGGAACAACGGACCATTGCCCTTCTGCCTTGACCGTCACCTCACAGCCCAGACGCATTAATGCATCGCGAATAAAGCCAGACTCAATACTATAACCCAGCAATTGGTCTACTTGCGCCTGTTCAAGTTCAATTGCTTCGCGCGTTGGCAATGCTGCTGGATTTTCAGCCACAACAATTGGTCCAAATTCACCGCCAGCCAGTTCAGCAATCAATTGTGAAGCACGGTGCATAGCCAGCATTGGCAGTTCAAAATCTACCCCACGTTCATAACGCTGCGAGGCATCTGTATGCAGACCAAAACGGCGCGCACGACCAGCAATATACAGCGGAGCAAAGAAGGCTGATTCCAGGAAAATTTCTGTTGTTTCATCGGTAACTGATGAAGACAAGCCTCCCATTACACCCGCAATGGCCAATGCTTTTTCATCATCTGCAATCACCATGACATCATCTTGCAGCTCGACTTCCTGTTCGTTTAGCAATACAAGTTTTTCACCTGCTTTTGCCTGGCGAACCTGAACAGAACCCTGAACTTTACCGCCATCAAAAGCATGAAGAGGTTGACCCAACTCCATCAGGACATAGTTGGTAATATCCACCAGAATGCTGTGCTGACGAATGCCTGAACGCACCAGAGCACGCTCCATCCATTCTGGTGTCGGCGCTTTGGTATTTACATTCTTGATCACACGACCCAAGTAACGTGGACAACCTTCAGTTGAGACAACGACTTTCTTCTCATCATTAATCGTTGCAGCAACTTCCTTGATTTCCGGTACAGTTACTGGCAGCTGGTTGATGACCCCGATTTCACGCGCAATACCACGAATGCTAAAACAGTCACCCCGGTTTGGCGTGATACTGATGTCAATCACATGATCATCCAGATCCAGATATTCACGGATATTGACACCGACAGGAGCATCATCCGGTAATTCTAAAAGACCGTCAATTTTATCTTCCAGATCAATTTCAGAAGCACCACATAGCATACCTTGTGATTCAACACCGCGCAGTTTGCCTTTTTTAATCTTGAAATCGCCTGGTAAAACCGCACCGATGGTTGCCACCGGTGCTTTCATGCCTGCGCGAACGTTGGGCGCACCGCATACGATTTGTAACGGTTCACCCGAACCAATATTTACTGTTGTTACCCGCAGGCGATCGGCATCAGGATGCTGTTCTACTGTTAAAACCTCACCCACCACTATGCCTGTAAATGGTTTTGCTGCTGGAGCCAACTCATCGACTTCCAAACCGAGCATTGTCAGTTGGTCAGATAATTTTTCGCTGTCGATGGCTGGGTTAACCCATGTGCGCAGCCAATTTTCGCTAATTTTCATTGATATAAAACCTGTAATTCAAATCTCTAGAATCCCCCTCTGCCCCCCATTTTCCAAAGGGGGAGAACTCCATCTATTTCGCGGATTCCCTCTTTTAAAAGGAGAGGTTAGGAGAGGATTATTAAAAAGTTTTAAGCAAACTGGCGTAAAAAACGCACATCATTTTGATAGAACATACGCAAGTCATTAATGCCATAACGTAGCATGGCAAAACGTTCTACCCCCAAACCAAATGCAAAGCCTTTGTATTGTTCCGGATCAATGCCTGCTGCACGCAGTACATTTGGATGCACCATTCCGCAGCCTAGTACTTCCAGCCATTTGCCGCGCTCATCCATAATGTCCACTTCAGCACTTGGCTCAGTGAATGGGAAATAAGACGGACGGAAACGTACTGTTAAATCTTTTTCAAAGAACTCATTCAGTAGATTGACTAGCAAACCTTTCAGTTCAGCAAAGCTGGTATTTTCCGCAACGTATAACCCTTCGATCTGATGGAACATCGGTGAATGCGTCTGGTCCGAGTCACAGCGATATACCCGCCCCGGACAGACAATACGGATCGGCGGTTGCTGGGTTTCCATGGTACGGATCTGCACTCCAGACGTATGGGTACGCAGCAGGTGGTTGACATCAAAGTAGAAGGTATCATGCATGGCACGTGCAGGGTGATGTCCCGGGATATTCAGGGCTTCAAAGTTATGATAGTCATCTTCAACTTCTGGACCTGTTGCCACGGTAAAACCGGCTTTGGTAAAGAACTGGCAAATACGTTCCTGAACCTGGGTCACCGGATGGATACTGCCCACCTGCTGACCGCGACCCGGCAAAGTAATATCAATTGTTTCGCTCGCCAGCTTTTGTTCTAATGCGGCTTGATGCAGTTCAGCCTGATGTGCGGTCAAAGCACTGGTAATTGCTTCACGGACTGCATGAATTTGTGCGCCGAACGCTTTACGCTGTTCAGGATCCATTTTACCCAGCGACTTAGATTGTTCCGCGAGCTGGCTTTTTTTCCCTGTAAATTGCACTCGGGCTTGATCAAGTGCAGCAAGGTCTTGAGCTGCTGCAATCGCAGCGAGCGCTTCAGTGGTCAGGGCTTCCAGTGACATAGTAACTCTCAAAGCAACAGGTTAAAAAATTATTTTAAAAACCCCATATTCTAACAGTTTTTAAAGACTTTGATGAAGAGACCTGTGCAGGAAAATTAGATTGGCAGGATCAAATATAAAAAGTATAAGATATAAACAATATCAAAGAGATCAAATCACTATGGCACTCGATCAAATTTGGAAACAGCAACTGACCCTTGTGACTTATGGTAACGAGTTTCTGACTCAGGATCTTGGCTTTAGCCAGTGGCTGAATCACTCCATTTTTAATCAGCACCATTTAACTTTTCGTGACCTGCTTTCACAGCATCTCTTGGCCCAACACTTTCAGATCTGGCTGGAAGGCTTAAAAAAACAGGGGGTTCACCGCTTGAGCCTGCACTCCTCACATTTACTGGAAGATGAAAAGAACCCCAATGCTAATGTCGAACTGGTGCCTTTCGCGCATGTGATTATCAGCCATGGAAAGCAGGAGAAAATGGCCTGGATGATTGGGAAGGAACTGGCAGAATGGTATAGCGCAGATAATGACTATGAAGCCCCTCCTGCTCAGCAGTCTCCTTTACGGCATGAAACCTTCTGGGGTTATCAGTTAAATTCCAAATTGGCCAAACGTATTAATGCCGATCTGGAGGCGCCAAACTGGGATGATATTCAGACTTATACCGAACAGGAGCTGTTTCAAAATAGATGGGCCCAAGGTTTTACAGAGCCAACTTATAGCTCTTTGCCTTATTATGGCAACATCCCGGCGTTGCAAGCTGATTCAACCACCCATCTAGCTTTAATCCCGACCAATTACTCAGCAGATTATGTCCATCAGACCCTTTATCGTCTAGAAGCCTTAAGTGATTTTATTGATAGCCAGATTCAGCATCCCTATCATGCGGAGGGAGAAATTTTAAGCCCTGAACAGCAACTGGATTTACGTCATTTCTCGCAAAAGATTGATGATTTAACTGCAAAATTTATTGTTAAAGTGGGGAATCACTATAAGACGGCTCAACTGAGCAGCAAAGCGACTCCTGATCCATTCGCTGGCATGACGACGGACAAACATGTATCGGCAAGTTCTAAGGCACACAAACCGCAAGACCCAGGCAAGTCCAGTGCGACCAATGTATTAACTTTAATTATTATCACCGTGATTATCTGTCTGATTGGCTACTATTTTGGCCTGTAGTTTTGTTGATAGGGCTGCTATTCGACTCTGTTTCATGCATTAAACTGTATCTTCAACTGTCGTGTTCCTTTAATGCAGAGCGGCCTAACATCTGTGAATTAAAACAGATTTATAGAACGAGATGACAATTTAAAGGATGTTGGTGTCACATCTGCGATAACACAGAAGTACCCAGCTGAGCTAAAAAATCATCAATCTCTTTTGACTTTTTACAGGTATCCACCGGCTATGCCGAGATTCGGGTAGATTCTTCATCTGCACATATTTTTCCCGGTTTTTGCGGTGTGTACCAAGCATCCAGCAGACCATCGAATGCTATCCAAACAACTGCGGCAGACTTTCCTGATTACTCGAATTAGACCATAACTCCTGTTGATGCCATGCCCGATGAAATACATGCTTAACAGAACAGTATAAATTTACTGAAAAGGGCAAATCCAGCCAAAATAGGTTATTCAGCTCAATATAATACAAACCGAGTTTATATACCAAAGCCCTGAAAAAAATGATTTTCCCTGTAGCAGAGGTAGCAACAGCATTAATTTTATTCATTTCAGCCATCATTTACAGTATGGCTCTCAAGTCATCTGATCAATGCATATCAGTTAAAGCCGCTGCACGTGCTTAGTCACTAATACACGAAATGGCTGTCTCTACTATGATTAATCTTTAGTCCTCGTCATAATCCAGCTCATCTTCAGCAAGGTTAATAAAGTCGGGTACTGGGGTTATATTAAATTGGACCGCCTGAATGGTTTCCTGCTGCAATAATTGGGCTTTTGCCACTCGATGCATTCCATCCATCACCCTCCCTGCTGCGCATAAAATAATGGGATAACTTAAATCAGCTTCTTGAATCAACTGAATATGTTCAATAATTTGCTGCGTGGTAGGGTGAGTTTCAGGAAACCAATAGGCTTCATTCAGCTCTTGAATAGCTGCCACTGGAATTTGTTTAATCTGTAAGCTTTGGCTCAGCTTGACCAAACGATGCACATCCCAAATATGAGTATCATCGCCCACTTGTCTAAAATGATATTGTTGACGCATTTCAGCTTTCTCTAATGAAGGTAAAATCAGGGTTCAAACTTTTATTCATAGTTTTATGATTCAACCATATACATAAAGGCACAAAAAAAGACCGCTAAAAGCGGTCTTTTCTTTAAGTCCTAAAGACTTATGCAGCTAATGCATCTTTAGCTTTAGAAGCTAAAGCAGCAAATGCAACTGCGTCATGCATAGCGATGTCAGCAAGTACGCGACGGTCGATAATCACTTGAGCTTTTTTCAAGCCAGCGATCATACGGCTGTATGACAAACCATTTTGACGAGCACCAGCGTTGATACGCGCAATCCATAGAGCACGGAATTGACGTTTCTTCTGACGACGGTCACGGTAAGCGTATTGACCTGCCTTGATTACCGCTTGGAACGCTACGCGATATACGCGTGAACGAGCGCCGTAGTAACCTTTAGCACGAGCAAGAATTTTTTTATGACGGCGATGAGCCTGTACACCACGTTTTACACGAGCCATTTATAATCTCCTTAGATGTATGGGCACATACGACGAACTGAAGCAACGTCACTTACGTGAACCATTACACAGCCGCGCAATTGACGGATACGTTTAGCAGATTTTTTGGTCAAAATGTGGCGTTTGAACGCTTGTTTACGCTTGAAACCGTTTGCAGTCGCTTTGAAACGTTTAGCTGCACCACGGCGAGTTTTTAACTTAGCCATAACAACCTCTTTAAACACCTGTTCGGCACGTCTGCACCATTGCAACAACGACCTGCAGGTAAGGGAGCGCACATTCTAATGCATCTTTGCTTAAAACAAAAGCACTAGTCCTTTTTTCTGAAGGAAATTGCAAAACTAACATTTTGCAGCAAGGGATTAAATTACGAAATTGACAAACCTGGCCATACTAGGGCGTGTCCTCATTTGACTTTACACCAAATAAACATGCAAGCAATGTAAATCATAGACTGATAATTTCGTGCAAGCTTATCAAATCGGGTAGCAATAGCACGGAAATG
>NZ_JAMXXZ010000028.1:0-36485 GCF_024129285.1 Acinetobacter sp. S4397-1 | reverse complement strand
TCTATTTGTGTCTTCATAACCTCAAATATATCATCTTGCTTCGGCTGTCACCCTTCTTTCATCTCCTCAGCATACTTTCTGATACACCACCAAAAATATTAATGACAAGTTCGGTCACGCAGCGGGGGATGTTGCGCTGAAATTTATTGCTGAAGCCTTGCAGAGGTATAGTCAGGGCAGTGATTATGCTTTTCGTCTTGGTGGCGAAGAGTTTTTACTGCTGCTAGTAGATGCCGATGAGAAACGTACGCGCCATATTGCAGAGAGTATTCGTCAATATGTGGAAAATAGCCTGATCAATGACGGACAGGGACAGTGCTTTAAACTGACGGTCAGTATCGGCTGTGTCTTATTTGATGGTCATCCTGATTATCAGAAATTCCTGGATGCAGCTGATGCTGCATTGTATATGGCAAAAAATACTGGCCGAAATCTGGTGTATATGGCTAAGCCTCCCTCTTGTGGACAGATTAAACAGCAAAGAAGGGCTTAAATGCTGGAGAGCGTATGTTTTAATCTGAGGGCTGCTGCTGGATAAAAGCCAGAAACTTTTGTTTTAGCTGAATATAATCGGGATGAGCTTTGGCTTCATCCCACTTTTGCTTAAATATTTTTGCTGCCGCTGCTTTGACAGGGTCTTCTGGACTTCGTGGGATTTCATCCCGGCCATGTGAACCGCTTAACCCTTTTTTATCTTCAGGTACAGGGCCTGCATACTTTTTACCGCTTTTATGATTGGCATAACGCCGGGCACGGGTATAACCCATCTGCAAAAACTTGCGTGCCATATCTGCGCCTACAAAATCATTCTGCTGTAAATATTCTAAGAATAGAGCATAAATTTTTGCGCTGCTAAGCTGAGCTTTTTCTGCATCGGCAAAGCGCCAGTACGGCAGAATTTCCGATTTATAAGGTTCGACCAACAAGACCCCTTGTTCTCCACGACCAATCCGGTATAAATCCGGACGCTTACGAAAATCGATCTTTTTAAAATCGAGAGAATAATCAAAGCTAGATGAATATACACGTGAAGTACGTTTAGGTGGGTCTAACGGTTTCTTGCTCATGCCTTTACTACTCCAGCAAATAGAAGTGCTATATATGTTGCAATGAGAGCAGTAAAAAATCAGTAGGACATTATGACAGGAAATGTATTATCAATTTAAAATAAAGCAAATGTAGCTGATTCTTATGGTTATTTTGAATGGACTAATACTGAAATGATTTCAGTATTAAGGAGTCGGGGGCTGAATCAAACAGTTTAAAATTTCTTATTGTGTGAAAGATATTTAGTATTCAACTACCACATAATACTTTTTAACCGCTTCGACGACTTCAAACGTGCCGGTAAATGCAGGGGGAATGATACCGGCTTCGCCCGCTTTTACCTCAATAAATGACTGGTTCTGGGTATCATGTATACGGACTACACCTTTAATCACCTGAAAAAATTCCTGTTTATTTTCAGAAAATTGAATATTCCATGCCCCTACTTCACAATTCCAGATTCCGCAGTCCATATGTGGATGCTCATAAGCGCTATAGGTCAGACGTTTTGGATTTCCCTGAACCAGACGCTCCGGCCTTGGATAATCGACACTGGCCTCAGCTTGACTTAAACCCTGACCTGCAATCCAAATTGACATTTTCTGATAACCTTATCCGGATAAAAAAGCCTCGACATGCGTTGAGGCTTTGAGGGATTAATAACTTTCTGGCACGGCACTTAAAAATTCACGACGTTCTTCTTTATTGGTTTTAAAATCTCCGATAAAAGAAACCGTACGTGTCGTTGATTCCTGTTTGCCTACACCACGCATCATCATACACATATGTGCAGAATCGATCATGACTGCAACACCGCGCGCTTTGGTCACTTCTGCGACAGCTTCGGCAATTTGCTGGGTCAGGTTTTCCTGAATTTGCAGGCGACGCGCAAACATTTCGGTAATACGGGCAAATTTGGACAAGCCGAGCACATGACCTTCAGGCAGATAGGCAATATGTACACGACCATAGAATGGCAATAAATGATGTTCACAGAGTGAATAGAACTCGATATTTTTTACCAAAACCATTTCACGGTTATCCGAAGGAAATACCGCGCTGTTGGTGACTTCTTCAAGAACTTGGCTATAACCTGAGGTCAAATACGAAAAGGCTTTCGCAGCACGCATGGGCGTATCTTTGAGGCCAGGGCGATTTAAATCTTCACCAACGGCAGTAAGAATGTTTGCGTAGGATTGCTGCATAGTCATATGACATATTCACTTAAACTGAGAATGAAACAAGGAGGGCATTGTAGCAGAAAACTATTACAATGCCTTATTTTAGGGTGGAATCCGATTAATGTTTAAACTTTGGATTTTTTTCTGCGCGTTTTAGCAGAACCAGCACGGCACCAGTGCCTCCCTGTCTTTCCGGTGCACTGACAAAGGCCAGAACATCACGATGTTGACGTAACCAGCCGTTGACATAGGTTTTTAAAATTGCTTCAGGACCTTTACCATGAACAATTTTGATCACATTCTGGTTTTCGTCTTTGGCCATCTGAATAATTTGGAGTACAGCCTGACGGGCTTCCTCGACAGTACAGCCATGCAGGTCGACGGCTTCAAACCAGCGTAAATTGCCGGCTTTTAAATCTTCAAAGACTTTGTGCTGTAAAGTTGCAATACGGTAACTTAAGTTTGCCTGACTTCCAACAGGATTGAGCATCGCCTGAGTATCGGATAACGCGGCCTCATCCGTTTCCATTGGGCCTTCGGCAGCTGCACGCTTGGCCAGCGTCTGGGCATCCACTTTCTTTTTTGGCATTTTCTCTATTTTGGCAATATTGCCCTGAGTTATTTTTTGCACTCCCTGCATCTGCTTGCGAAACAGCTCAAGATCATCCTCCTGCGCTTGTTCAGGTGTCTTTTCAACAGGCGTAACAGGAGCCACCTGTGTGTGTGGATTGCTGATTTGTTTTTTAAACTGTTTCAGCAAATTGAACTGGTCTTTGGAAAGTGAAGAATCGTGTTTGCTCATAATGAAAAAAACAGGAGAGAAATGCAAAATTTAACTAAATTATAGTCCTGAATTGCATAAAAGAGAACTGACTTGCATTTATAGCTGCATATAGAAAAAATTAAGGCCGGAGATTTACAGGGAAATCATAAGATCTTCACGTAGTTATGAGGATAAAGAAGTATGATTTAAGTCTCTATCAGGGGGATTGAGTAGACAAAATATAATCAGGAGAACTTATCAGAAGAGCTATTTATGTGGAGAGGATGAAAGCAGCAGCTGGCCCATATTCGCTTGTTGTATTCTCAAACGGTCTTTTTTACTTAAGCGCTTAGAACTGCTGTTGATACTTAGGCCATAGTAAAGCTTGAGTAAAAAATTAAAAACCCGATTCTGAAATCGGGTTTTTATAAGCTTGTTAATTCTTAAACAGTTTCTGGCTCACCAAATAACTCATAGAAAGCATGGTCAGGACGCGGCTGTTTCATAAAGCTTTCACCGACCAGAAAGGCATGAATATCCTGTTCCTGCATCATGCTGACATCAGCAGGTGTAGCGATACCGCTTTCAGTGACCAGTAAGCGTGACGGATCAAGTAATTTTTTTAGCCGAATTGAGGTGTTTAAGTCCACCTCAAAAGTTTTTAAATTACGGTTATTCACACCAAGCAGACAGCGGTCAGAAAGTTTTAAGGCACGTCCTAGCTCTTCCTCATCATGTACTTCGACCAGCACATCAAGATTATGTTCAAATGCAGTCTTGGACATTTCCTCTAATTGCTGGTCTGATAAAGATGCCACGATCAGCAAAATACAGTCAGCATGCAGGGCACGTGCCTCGATGACTCCATACGGGTCGATCAGGAAGTCTTTACGCAGGGCAGGCAGGCTAGAATGTGAACGTGCGATCTGAATATTTGCATCTGCACCGTGGAAAAAATCCTCATCGGTCAGTACCGATAAACAGGCTGCACCAGCTTCTTCATACTGCTGTGCAATCTCTGCAGGGTTAAAATTTTCCCGGATAATCCCTTTTGAAGGTGAGGCTTTCTTGATTTCAGCAATCACCCCGGGACGTTTAGACAAGAGCGATTGGGTAAAACTACGTACTGGCGTTGCTGCCTGTGCCAGCTCTTCCAGGTCTTTGTAGCTGTGCTGCTTTAAACGTAGCGCAAATTCTTCTTTCTTGCGGTCAATAATTTTACCTAAAATTGTATTGGCGATATCAACCATGATAAAAACTCCTGACCTGTTTAAACTTCATATTGCTTGATGGTTTTTGTAAATTCAGAAAGTACACTCATTTTCTCAAGTGCCTGACCCCCATAAATAATATCATGCGCCAGCGCCACACCTTGCTTATAGCTGGTGGTTAAACCAGATACATAGATTCCAGCACCTGCATTCAGAGCAATCATATTGGCGGCCTTGTCGCCAATCTCGGATTTTTTCTTGCCGAGAGCATCTTTAATCAGCGCCAGACTTGTTGCAGAATCTTCCACAATTAACCCGGTTAATGTCTGGGATTCAATATCCACCAGTTCAGGCGTAATTTCCCATTCACTCACTTCACCATTTTTTAGCTCGGCCACATGGGTTGCAGAAGCCAGACTGATTTCATCTAAACCATCACGTGAATGCACCACCATCACATGTTCTGCCCCGAGCTGTTTCATGACCTCTGCAATTGGGCGGCATAATTCATTAGAAAATACACCAATCACCAGACGCTTTACTCCGGCCGGATTCGTAAGCGGGCCAAGTAAGTTAAAAATACTGCGAATACCCAGCTCTTTACGTGGACCAATCGCATATTTCATGGCCTTATGATGATTGGGTGCAAACAGGAAGCCGATACCAATGTCACGGATGCAGCGCTCAGTCTGCTGCATGTTCAGGTCAAGATGGATACCGGCCTGTTCCAGCAAATCAGAAGAACCAGATTTACTTGAAACTCCACGGTTCCCATGTTTGGCAATAGTTGCGCCTGCCGCCGCAATCACAAAGGCCGAGGCGGTAGAGACATTAAACAGGTTCTGTCCATCGCCACCTGTACCGACAATATCGACCAGATGCGGTATGTCGCTGACTTCAATTTTAGTTGCAAGTTCACGCATGACCCGTGCTGCGGCGGTGATTTCATCAATACTTTCACCTTTCAGGCGTAAACCCATGAGTAGGGCACCAATCTGTGCATCGGTAGTTTCGCCCGACATGATGCTACGCATCACATCTTCCATTTGTTCCTGAGTCAGATGAATATTTTTTGTAATATTACTTAATGCTTGTTGAATGTTCATTTATTGTGCTTCGCCCATTATGCATAAATTTCAAGAAAGTTTTTAAAGATCTGATGACCATGCTGGCTCAGGATGGATTCCGGGTGAAACTGCACGCCTTCGATCGGCAATGTCTTATGTTTAATTCCCATAATTTCTTCCATCGAATCATCTGTTTCATTGGTCCAGCAAGTCACTTCCAGACAGTCCGGTAACGTCGCTTGATCGATCACCAAGGAGTGATAACGGGTTGCCGAAAAGGGAGAAGGCAGGTGACTGAAAATCCCAGTATCGCTGTGATACATATCAGACAAACGTCCATGCATCACGCGTTTGGCGCGAACAATCTCACCGCCAAAGGCCTGTCCAATACTTTGATGACCCAGGCAGACGCCGAGTAAAGGGATTTTCCCGCCAAAGTGCTGAATAGCCGGAATAGAGATACCCGCTTCACTTGGAGAGCAGGGACCAGGACCAATGACCAGATACTTCGGTTGCCATCGCTCAATATTCTCCAAAGTCACGGCATCATTACGGACTACTTTTACTTCCTGTTGCAGTTCGCCAAAATACTGGACGATGTTATAAGTAAAAGAGTCATAGTTGTCGATCATGAGAAGCATTTTGAGCATAACCTCTTGAAGTTTATATATTTTATAACACTGCGGGAGTTTGTTGACCACAATGTTACTCACTTTGTATAAAGTGATTGATTTTGCAGGCATTAAGATAGCTGCACTATCAAGCGGCTACTTTAGCAGTTTTTGAATGTCTTGTGATGATTTCATTCGTCCAATTATTTGGGTGCTATTTATTTCTTATGCTTTGTTCTTTAGAGGCTATGATTGATTCATAATCATTTTCTTTTTATTAGCCTACAATGTGAGGGCTGCCCAATTCAAAGCGTTATTCTAATTCAGGCATAGCTGTAAAATGATAAAAGTAGGCTTGATGTAAGCATGCTAAGGATACTTCTCTTCCTGGAATATTTTTTCATGAATGATATGTGTTTGAGAAATAGTATTTTTGGCAAACCGTACTGCTTGGGTTTTGCAATGCTCCAGCAATGATGTACCAGAATTTTATTATTTTAGGTTGCACATAAACTGATGATGAGTAACCGACTTTCTTAAAGTTATAAGCTTACTTTTAGATAGATGGTTGGTGAAAAATGAAAAAAACGAGGGGATAAAAATAAAAAACGATAAAACAGCCTATCCACAACTTGATCTAAAAAGCATCACTTAAATGGTTGTCAATACTCTAAGAAAAGCAGAATAATTGTACGGATTTTGCAAAAAATCATATAAAACAGAAAAGAGAGCAGCCGGTGAACTTCTCTTTTATGTTGCTGAATTGTTATAGGTTTATGGCTATTTGCTAGAATTGAGCAATCTTTAAGCTAAAATTTACTAAATTTATAGAAATATGTTTAAGAATTATATTTTTATCTTTAAAAAAGGGCATGCGCACTATTTAAGTGCGTTAGAAAATAAGTACCAATAAAATATATCCAGCGTGCTTGAATATAGTGCATTTCCTTTCACTCCCAGTATAATAGGCGCAAAGTATTTTTAGCTTAAGATGTTTTCTTATAAAGAATTCAGAATTTTAACTATGCTTTTAAGAGTTGGTACGATAATTGCATTAATGAATGCCAACTACTAACACGCACTTTGCGAGTGCAACAAAAACCATCGGAGCAAAATGAGCATGGCGAACAAGGTCCTTCAACTCATACAAGAAAGTGGCGCAAAATGGGTCGATTTTCGCTTTACTGATACCAAGGGTAAAGAACAGCATGTCACTTACCCATCAGACAGTATTGATGAAGATACGTTTGAAGACGGGAAAATGTTTGACGGTTCGTCAATCGCTGGATGGAAAGGCATTGAAGCATCCGACATGATTTTACGTCCAGATGCAGAAACTTGCTTCTTAGATCCGTTCTTCGCAGAGCCAACAGTTGTTGTAACTTGTGATGTCATTGAACCATCGACTGGTCAGGGTTATGACCGTGATCCACGCTCTATCGCTCGCCGTGCAGAAGAGTATTTAAAGTCGACAGGTATTGGTGATACAGCATTCTTTGGCCCAGAACCAGAATTCTTCGTATTTGACGAAGTAAAATGGGAAATCGACATGTCTGGCGCACGCCATACATTGATCGCTGAAGAAGCTGCATGGTCAACCGGTAACGATTATGAAGCCGGTAACTCTGGTCACCGTCCACGTGTTAAAGGCGGTTATTTCCCGGTTCCTCCTGTAGATTCTTCACAAGATATGCGTGCAGATATGTGTGCAAAAATTGAAGATATTATGGGGCCAGGCCGTGTAGAAGTACATCACCACGAAGTTGCATCTTGCCAATTAGAAATTGGGGTGAGCTTTAACACTATGGTGCGTAAAGCTGATGAAGTTCAACAGTTCAAATATGCGGTTTGGAACGTTGCCCATCAATATGCGAAAACTGCAACCTTTATGCCTAAACCGATGGTTGGCGATAACGGTTCTGGTATGCACGTTCACATGTCGATCTCTAAAGATGGCAAGAACCTGTTTGCAGGTGATGAATATGCAGGCCTTTCAGAAATGGCCCTGTACTTCATTGGCGGTATCATTAAACATGCGCGTTCATTAAATGCGATTACTAACCCTTCTACTAACTCGTACAAGCGTTTAGTACCACATTTTGAAGCACCCATTATGCTGGCTTATTCAGCGCGTAACCGTTCTGCATCAATCCGTATTCCATACGTATCTAGCCCGAAAGGCAAACGTATTGAAGCGCGTTTCCCTGATCCAATGATGAACCCGTACCTTGGTTTTGCTGCTTTGTTGATGGCAGGTCTGGACGGTATCCAAAACAAGATCCACCCAGGTGAAGCGGCTGATAAAAACCTGTATGATCTTCCTCCTGAAGAAGAAGCGAAAATCCCTACAGTGGCTCATAGTCTGGAAATGGCACTGGAGGCACTCGAAGCTGACCATGACTACCTGTTAAAAGGTGGCGTGTTCTCTAAAGATATGCTTGATGCCTATATCGAAATTAAAACGGAAGAAGTTCGCCGTTTAAATACCACAACTCACCCGGTTGAATTCGATATGTACTACAGCCTTTAATTCTTTATAGAATTTCACTGTAAAAAATGCCCGCCTTGCGCGGGTTTTTTTGTATCATCTGTTTAGAGATTTACAATTAGTAGATAATATGGCGCAACGTAAAAAGCACACAGGATTTTTCCCCTGGAATGATCCGAACGATCATGCAAAAGGTTTCAAACTCAATTTTTCAGAAGTAACTTATATGGAAGTTGGACGTAGTCCCGAAGGCTATAAACAGGCGCAATTTATTGCATTGAAAAACCCTGAGCTGGCACTAGATTATGATTATCCGCAAAGTTTTTATTTAAGTGCTGAAGGTTTTATCTTGCAGAAAAAGGCAAATGGTCAGTTTGAAATTATTGCCAAAACAGACAATGGCTAAATACTGGTTATGGAATAAAGTGCAAGATGCATAGTAAGCAGTCAAACATCTTGCAGATTGAGTGTACAGGTAAACTTATGCAGCAAATCTCTGCTGAATTGAAATCATGGCTGTATGCTTCAGGGTCTTTAACGCAGCAGCTGACAGATTTAGCGAATGGAAAATTCAATGTTCAGCCAGTCAAAGAGCATTTTCAGCGCTTAAGCTTCAGTGATGCACGGTGGATGGGAATGCCACATCAGCATACCTCATGGGTACGGGAAAGCCATTTATATGGCTGTGAAGCTCAGCCTTGGGTGAAAGCAAAAAGTATTTTTCCTGTTTTAAGTTTGCAAAAACGGGCGCGGATTTTTCAGCATATTGGTAAAAAGCCGATTGGCTGGTTTTTATTTCAACGTACCAATCCTCAGTGTGAGCGCCGTGTGTTATGGCTTGAAGATGGCTGGACCAGGCAGAGCTGCTATACTTGGCACGGTTGTAAATTTATTGTGCAAGAGACTTTTTTGCCCAGTTTTGAGCAGTTTTTACAACATCAGACTTCATTACAACATCGTTAAGGATAAACATGGCAACTTTGCAAACGATCACATGGCGTCAGCGTTTTGAGGCTTATTATTATCTCTGTCGTTTTGATAAGCCGATTGGTACAGAACTGGTATTCTGGCCAACCATGTGGGCGTTATGGATTGCTGCGGAAGGTGTTCCTGATTTAACCATCTTAATTGCCATGATTTTAGGCACTATTTTTATGCGGGCTGCGGGTTGTGCGATCAACGATTTTGCCGACCGAAAAGTGGATGCTCATGTAGACCGCACTAAAAACCGGCCGTTGGCAACCGGAGTTATTTCAGCACGTGAAGCGGTTTGGGTATTTGTGGCTCTGGTCGCTGCCAGCGCCTGCACCTTGTTTTTTCTGCCCATAGCGACATTCTATTGCGCGCTTGCTGGTCTGGCGCTTGCGTTTATTTATCCCTTTATGAAGCGATATACGCATTTGCCGCAAGTCGTGCTGGGCATGGCATTTTCATGGGGAATTCCCATGTCATTCACGGCAATGGGCAAACCGCTCGATTGGAGTTGCTGGCTGCTGTATTTTGGTAATCTGGCTTGGACTGTGGCTTATGACACTCAATATGCAATTACTGACCGTGAATACGATTTAAAAATCGGGGTAAAATCGACCGCTATTCTTTTTGGGAAATACGATATTACAATGATTTCTGCGCTACAGGCTGTGAGTGTTGTGCTCATAGGTAGTGCGCTGTATATAGAAGACCTGTTGGTGCCATTTGGCCTGATTGCTTTACTGGTGGTGATTGCAGATTTTATCTATCAATGGACTAAAACCAAAGAGAAAGAGCCGCACTGGTGTTTCTGGGCATTTCGTCATAATCGTTGGGTAGGATTGATAATATTCGTCGGAATTTTTCTGGCACTCTGGTAAAAAAATGGTGATTGCAGACTTACAAAAGCATCCTATAAGGATGCTTTTTTTTATGTTTTATTCAAAGCTCTTGCATGAGGATTATAAAGAACAATAAGGGATTACCATATGAATAAGATAGTGAAAAACGGTTTTAAAAAGACCTGTCTGACAGTGATGTGTTCAATGACATTATTTCTGACTGCATGTCATGACGATGATGATAACAGTTCATTTCAGCCTCAGGAAAAAGTATTCTTGGGTCAGAAAGCCTATAGTGCAGATATACTTGCGGAAGCATCGAATATTCAGGTTATGCGCTATAACATGCCAAATGTACGTGGTGAGCGGGCTGAGGCTACGGCGATGGTTTTGTATCCGAATACACCACAGCCAAAAGATGGCTGGCGTGTCGTTGTCTGGGAGCATGGTACGGTAGGTAGTGGCGATTCATGTGCGCCAACGAATAACCTGCTCAACTCTAACTTTAAAGTGCTTGCACGTAGCCTGCTTACACAAGGATATGTCATTGTGGCACCAGATTATGAGGGCTTGGGCACCCAGGGAATCCATCCTTATTTGAATCTGGATAGTGCTGCTCAATCAGCAGTTTACGCAGTAAAAGCATTTAAACAGCAGCAGGGCAGTAGATTTAATGGGGCTTGGGTATCTGTCGGTCAATCTCAGGGAGGGCATGCCTCACTCGCAACAGCAGAGTTTGCGGATCGTGATTCAAATTATAAGGCAGCAGTTGCAGCAGCTCCGGCATCAAGCTTAGGACGTATTATTGGTGAAATAGCACCACAAGCTTTAAAAGCTATGGTGGATGCTGGGCAAGATGAGAGGGCCAAAGCGGTCTATGCTGAGTTGCTGGCTTATGCAGCCTATGTGGGCGTCGGGATTAAGGCCTATGAACCAGCTTTTAACTATCGCAATATTTTTTCGGAACGAGCTGGCATTGTCGCTGAAAAAGCCGAAGGGACGACGGGGGAAAATGGATTATGCCTACAGCCTCTGATTACTGAATATATAAACGATATTAATCTTTACCTGAATACTAATCCGGGGAAAACTGTTATTGATTATCCAGGATTGGTTGCGAACTTTCAGGATAATTCTTCAGTCAAAAAGTTCCTGCTTGAAAACCAGCCTGCAACTGAAAAAATCAATGTGCCAGTCATGATTATCCAGGGAACGGCAGATACGGCAGTGCCTTATATAATCACTGATGCTTTACAGAAAAACTTGGCAAATATGGGTACCGCTGTCACTTTTGTACCTGTGTCAAATGCAACGCATACCGAAGCTATTGTAAAAAGTAATGATCTGCTGGTATCGTTTATTGAAACGCATATGCCGGCTGGTGTCAGTCCTTAATACCAAAGGAGCTTCGGCTCCTTTTTATAGCTTGAGCAATTGCTTTATTTTGTTATATTGGGCAGCGCAATGAATGATAGAGAAAAGCAGGTCGGTTTATGTCGCAACAGCCACAACAGCGCAGTATTAAAAAGCTGGTGATTCTTGGAACACTGGCTTTATGTATCCCGATTTTTTTAATTACCATGGCATTTTTGGCCGTCAACAGTGATGCGAAAAATCAGGAAAAATATAAGCAGCAGCAAGCTGAGATGATCGCGCGTATTGAAGCACGAGAGGCCGCCGAGAAATTAAAGGTAGAGCCGCAAGCTCAGGCGAGTCAAGCTGCTTCTGAAACCCAATAGGATAGGCTTCTCCTTACTAGTTGTTCTTATGATCTTCAATAGTGGGGTGATGGTTTGATACTTTATAGGTCTATACTGAACAGCTGCATAGTTGGCTATCAGGCGCAGAGCATCCGGGACGAGATTTCTTTTTCTTGTTTCAAATGTTGAAGGCTCATGCCATCCGCATACGAGTATTGTCTGATCTCATTATAAATATTTAATGTTGCATCACAGCATTCTGCTTAAATAGACAGGATATAACCACTGATCACCTGATCAGTGGTTATATTTAAATGGCCTTAGAGCAGTTCTTTACGTAATTGCTCAGGTGTTTTGATTGAAAGCAATCCAGGTGCTACATCGAATGCTGTTTTGGCACCATACTGCTGAGTTTGATTCAGGCGGTAGCAGGCACGGGCATATGCCACTAAAACGCTTGCAGTAAATTCAGGATTGCTATTCAGTTTCAAAGAAAACTCAATGACCTGAGCCTGCTCATCACTGGTATTGCCGCTACGGATAACAAAACCGCCATGTGGCATACGCTGGTGATCTTTCAGTAAGGTTTCCTCACTGATAAAATTCACAGTCGTATTATAGTCGGCGAAGTAATCCGGCATTGTCACAATAGCCTGTTCAACTGTTGTAGCATCAGCACCTTGCTCTAATACCACATAACATTCACGATGATGCTTATCTTTAGTGCTTAAGTTAGGGCGAGCGCCACTGCGTACCTGTTCAATTGCATCGCTAGATGGAATGGTATATTGAACACCGGCTTTCACGCCTGGTACACGGCGGACTGCATCGGAGTGGCCCTGACTTAAGCCTTTACCCCAGAATGTATAGGTTTCACCATCTGGCAATAAAGCTTCACCAAATAAACGATTGATTGAAAACATACCTGGATCCCAACCAATAGAGATCAGGGCTGTTTTATTATTGGCAGTTGCAGGCCCATCTACTGCTGCATAGTATTCCGGAATGCGTGCATGGGTGTCAAAGCTATCTACAATATTGAATTTACTTGCAAAAATCGGGCCTTGTTGCGGTAGGTCATCTTTAGAGCCGCCACAAAGAATAAGCACATCAATTTTATCGCTAAAATCATTTAATAGTGCATCCATGCTATAAACCTGAGTTTCTGCAAAGCAGGGAGTAACACTGCTAGGTGCGCGGCGAGTGAAAATACCCACAAGTTGCATATCAGGATTTTTGTGAATTGCAGTTTCAACACCACGGCCAAGATTACCGTAACCTGCGATACCAATACGAATAGAGTTTTGCATAAATGGACGATCACTGAATAAGAAGGAGTATTAAAATAAGTAAGATGATCATGACCGGAAATGCAATAGCTGGCTCATTGCATCTTACTTATATGTTATTTTCTAAGAGATTATAAAACGATAAGTTAAATTTTATCACCCTAAAAATATACAAAGAAAAGTTTAAAAGGCAACTTTTTAAAAGTAGGGCGATTAATCAGGAAAATGATAAGTTGTGTTGGGGCAGGCAAGCAGCCAAAAGATTCAAAATCGAATCCTTGGCCATCAGGCGAGTTTTGAAGTTAAAATACCGCTGAGTATAAGCTGTTGTGCTTATCTTAAATTCTGTTGTAATTGTCGGATGCTTGGAATGTCTGTATAGCGGATGACTGTATAACCTGCTGCAATTAGCATGGCATCACGTTCCGCATCTTCCTGTTCTTTACCGATATGGCTGGGGTCGTCCAGCTCAATAATGGCAACCACCTTATACTCACGATCCAGTACCACAAAATCGGTTACTTTACGGTTAAATTGATTGCGCATTTTCATGTGGTCATGAGTAATTAAGGCGCTAAATGCAACTTGTGCCAAAATATGATGATGAGGAAAAGCTTCTTTTAGGCGTACAAACATTCTGCTTTCAAAAGCAGTAATGACCGGTTTGGGATAAAACTTCTGCCGACGGGTAAACAGGCGTGGAAAGAGCAGGCAAATTAAGGCAAAACTCGCCATGCAGCCAATCACAAAAAATATAAACTGACTCAAATTAAACACAGACTAAAACAGGGAAGAATAAAAAAACCCACTTCGCAATGAGTGGGTTTTATAAGAATCTTGGCTCTCCCACCTGGGCTCGAACCAGGGACCTGCGGATTAACAGTCCGTCGCTCTACCGACTGAGCTATGGGAGAATAGATTGGCTCTCCAACCTGGGCTCGAACCAGGGACCTGCGGATTAACAGTCCGTCGCTCTACCGACTGAGCTATTGGAGAATCTGACAGCGATTATAGAGGGATTTAAAAAGGGGTCAAGACACTTTTAAAAAAAAGCCAAAGAAATTGACTCAAGTGTTTTAAAAGTAATCGGAAATGGTTGTAGTTCAAGCTGTTATGTTTAGATCGAAGCTTGAGGAAGAATATAAAGCTGGGCGCTCATCGTTAAAAAACGAGCTTGAAGACGATGAGGTCAGAGGCTAGCCCTGCACCTGATATAAACTAAAGCTGAAAAAAACAGATATAAAAAAACCCACTTCGCAATGAGTGGGTTTTATAAAAATCTTGGCTCTCCCACCTGGGCTCGAACCAGGGACCTGCGGATTAACAGTCCGTCGCTCTACCGACTGAGCTATGGGAGAATAGATTGGCTCTCCAACCTGGGCTCGAACCAGGGACCTGCGGATTAACAGTCCGTCGCTCTACCGACTGAGCTATTGGAGAATCTGAGGGGCATTTTAGGCAGGAAACCAAAAGCCGTCAATCAATTCATGTAAAGAAATGAATCATTTGCTTTTTTAATATGCAGCTTGGCCTTAAAAATAAAAAAATCACCCATAAAGGGTGATTTTTATGCAGGAAATAAAAAAATTATTTCTCAACACCAGCAGGTTGGCCAGCATATTTTGCGTTTGCGTAATCCCAGTTTACCAAGCTTTCCAAGAAAGTCGAGATGTACTTAGGACGCGCATTGCGGAAATCGATGTAGTAAGCATGTTCCCAAACATCAATTGTTAACACTGCAACTTTACCGTGAGCCATTGGTGTATCTGCGTTTGAAGTTTTCATGATAGAAAGTTTACCATTCACTTCATCAGCTACTAACCAAGCCCAGCCTGAACCAAACTGAGTGGTTGCAGCAGTTGCAAACTCTTCGGCAAATTTTTCGTAAGAACCGAAAGCTTCGTCGATTTTTGCAGCTAAAGTGCCAGTTGCTTTACCGCCACCATTTTTAGCCATACAGTTCCAGTAGAACGTGTGGTTCCAAACTTGAGCTGCATTGTTGAACACACCTGCTTTAGATGCATCACCAGCAGTTGCCATGATGATTTCTTCTAAAGTTTTACCTTCAAGGTCAGTACCTTTGATCAGGTTGTTCAGGTTAACCACATAAGTATTATGGTGTTTATCATGATGGTATTCTAAAGTTTCTTTGCTGATATGAGGAGCAAGATCTTCATAACCGTAAGGTAGAGCAGGTAAAGTAATGGTTGTCATGTTCTCAATTCCTTGCATTTAGCTGGGTTTTAACAATAAGTGGCTTTATTGTAATAGATAATCGGACAAAATGGGCATTGCGTATAAATAACAATACACAATAAATCCTGAAAATATATAAATAAAGCTCTTGAAAAATGCTGTCAGCGAGAATTAAATCGGATTGTTTAATTCGTAATAAGCATACTCAATATTAAACTGTTCTGAAATCGCTTTGGCCAAGCGCTGCACACCGTATTTTTCAGTGGCATGATGGCCACAGGCATAATAATGTACATTCAGTTCCTGAGCTTCATAAAAAGTACGTTCGCTCACTTCGCCAGAAATATAGGCATCACAATCTGCGGCCGCTGCTTTATGAATATAATCCTGCGCACCACCGGTACAGAAACCGACTTTATGGATTTGAGTCTTGTCCGCAGGAAGATGAATTGCATCAAAGCCAAGTTTTTCTGAAACATGGCTTTTAAAATATTCAGGACTCATCGGTTGTTTTAAATAGCCAATATTGCCAATTGGATGGCGTTCACTCGGATCCAACTGTTCGATATTTTCCAGCCCTAATAAATCTGCAATCGCCGTATTATTGCCTAAAGTTGGATGACTGTCTAAAGGCAGATGATAGCCAACCAGAGAGATATCATTTTGGATTAAGGCTTTAATCCGTTTACCGCGCATACCGGTAATGGGGTAAGGTTCACCTTTCCAGAAATAGCCATGATGCACCAATAACAAATCGGCGCCCTGTTTAATCGCTGCTTCAATTGCGCCTTGTGAGGCACTGACTGCACATACAATTTTATTTACTTCAGCGCGGCCTTCGATCTGTAGACCATTTGGTGCATAATCCTTGAACTCATGCGTAAATAAAGTCTGATTACACCACTGAATAATATCGTTTAAATCTGCCATAAAATTTCCGCCAGTTTAAAAACTTGTCATCATTAAAATATAAGATTAATTGTAACTAAAGCTGCACAAATATCTTGGCATATTTTTGTGTTTAGTTATGTATTTGGCATTACAATAGAGCACAAATTACTTAGCCATCAACGAATTAAAATATTTTAGAGGATTGCAACGTGCGCCGGACCTTTACATGGTTACCATGGGTATTACTGATTTTAGTCATTATCGGTTTTTTGGGGTGGCAACAACTGCAAAAACCGAAAGCACCAATTGCGCCTGATGGCGTCAAAATGCCAGCCGAAAAAGTAGAACCCCTGATTGATACGACACGTTCAGGTGGAATTGTTTCTTATAACGCAGCAGTAAAAGTCGCGGCACCAGCCGTTGTCAATATTTTTACCACTCAAAAGGTGAAACAGCAGGCTCATCCCTTACTGACTGATCCGGTATTTCGTGAATTTTTTGGTGACCAGTTGCCAGAGCAATTTAGCCAAAGCCCGAATGAAAACAGTCTGGGTTCGGGGGTAATTGTACGTCCGGATGGTTATATTTTAACGAATAATCATGTGATTGCTCAGGCAGATCAGATTGTGGTGGCGTTACATGATGGCCGTCGTGCTGAAGCCAGAGTCGTCGGCACCGATCCTGATACTGATCTGGCTGTCATTAAAATTGAACTGGAACAATTGCCGGTACTGCCATTCAAGCTTAGTGGCAATGAGGTGGGTGATGTGGTTCTGGCGATTGGTAACCCCTTTGGTGTGGGACAAACTGTGACTCAGGGGATTATCTCGGCAACTGGTCGTTCGGATTTAGGGATTAATACCTATGAAGACTTTATTCAAACGGATGCGGCCATTAACCCGGGTAATTCAGGGGGCGCATTAATTGATGTAGCGGGTAATCTGATTGGTGTAAATACCGCAATTTTCTCGCAAACTGGGGGATCTTTGGGGATTGGTTTTGCCATTCCGGCTAAAATTTGTCAGCAGGTCATGAATGCAATTTTAAAAGATGGGCGTGTAGTACGTGGCTGGTTGGGGATTAGCTTATTGCCAAGTGAGCGAAATGATGTGCTACAGCCGAAAGAAACTGGTGTCATGGTTGCGGAAGTACTTGCAGATGGTCCAGCAGCCAAGGCTGGTATCCAGCGTGGCGATAAAATTCTGAAGGTTAATAATGAAGTGATTACTTCGGCATCGCATCTGATTAACTTTGTCGCCATACAGGCGCCTAACAGTACGATGCAGGTTGAAGTCGAACGTAACGGTAAAATCTTGATATTGGACGTGGTGGTGAGTGAGCGTAAGACACAAAATAGTTCTTCACAATACATTCCTTTGCCAGGTTAAAGAACTCATCATTAAAAAATCCCTCACCTGAGGGATTTTTTATTTTCTTATCTGTAGGAGGTAGTAATACAGCCGTACTGATCATTTTTGCCCAGTATTATATCCACAGATAATATTCAGGCTTGGTCAGTCATGTGAGTTGAGCTGGATTTTTTAGGTTTTGAAGTACCAGAATTTTATTATCGTTTTAATAAGTGTCGGCTATAGTTCTAATATTTCTTGCTTATTGCTTTGCTTACCACTCTCAGAGCTTCAACAGGTTTGATGATGATATAGAGGCGATTATGATGACAACCATATTGCTCAATTTTTAGAATGATTAAGGAAGCAGGATTCGATATATTCATTTATATCGGGAAGATTGGTATTACGGTTATATTTTTATCTGAAGTCTGAGAAATAACTCTGGAGCAACCGACTGAATGGTTCTGCTGATAAATATGCCCGGCATACATATATGTTTAAAGGGGAGATTTTATCTCCAAGTCTTTAACTTGGGAATAGCCTAAGTATGTTATTGGTTTTAACCATGCTTAAGCTATTGCCATAAGATAAACGGATTATTTAATTCTGCTGGTTTGCCTGATAGTCCTGAATTACTTCAAGTGCTGCGCGAAAGGCTTCCTGTGTCGCAGGTGCGCCGCAATAAGGCAGACTATGGAGCAGGACTTCCTGAATTTCTTCAACAGTCGCACCATTATTCAAGGCACCTCGAACATGGCCTTTAAGTTCGGTTGGGCTTTTGAGTGCGGTAAGAAATGCAAGCGTAATCAGAGAGCGGTATTTACGTGGCAATACACCTTCACGCTGCCAGGTCGAACCCCAGGCATGCTCATTAATCCAGTCTTGTAACGGCTGGGTAAAAGGCACGGTATTTTCCTGAGCACGTTGCACAAAACTTGCGCCCATCACTTCAGTACGGACTTTCAGGCCATTTTCATAATCTTGTTGTGACATTATCTTCCCTCACATTCATTATCAGTCTAGCTTAACGTTTTTAATCGTTGATACCCATAGTCAGATGGTCGTAAAAAAGTGGCGGTTACGCCACTTTTTTAAGGCTTTTATTTAAAAGCGCAGGAAAGGTTCCTCTTCCGGTTCTTTATGATTGTGATGTTCATCTTTTGCAAGGGAGGCCACAGGCGCAGAAGAGGATTTATAGAGTCCGTTTTCAACCGCTATTTCTGGTTCCGGCTGGGCGGCTTGAGACAGATGTGGATTATCCAGTTCTAGTACCTCTTTAAGTTCCAGGTCAAAAATATCCGTCAGCATGCTGTCATAACGTTTGGCATTGTAATGACGCAGCTGTTCAGCTTCATGCTCATCAATAAAACCGTTTTGCTGTGCATCTATGAGCCGCTCTTCAAAACTCAGGCCTTTAAACTGATTTTTGGATTCTGCCTTTTTGAAACGATCCCAGAGCGGTTCTATTTCAAGTAACATATTAAAGGTAGATTCCATGCGTCCGGTAATATCATCTTCTAGAGTATTATAATAAACATGTTGTTTTAAAGACTGACGGAAGGCATTGTCTTCCATCATGCTCATGGCCACCTGCTGTCTAAGTTGATCTGATGGCTTTTTGAGTGGGCGGCCAAATGGGAAACATATTAACTTCACCATAGCTGCTGCGCTTCCTCGTGGGAAGTTTGCAAACAGGTCGTAAAATCCTTCTTGTGCAGTATAAAGTGATTTCTCTACCGCCAGCTGAGCATGTAAACGCTCAGCCTCGGTCTTTTTGCTGTGTTCAAAGTATTTCAAGATAGAGGAAGCAATAAAGAGATGCGCATGAATATCAGCCAGACGCCCAGATAGCATTTCCTTGCGTTTAATATCGCCGGCCAATAAACCCAGACACATATCAGCAGTCAGAGCAAAGTTGGCACTCAGACGGTTAATGACCTTGTAATAAGCACGGGTAAAATCAGTCGCGCTTTGAGGAGCATTACTTGAACCACCGCTAAAAGCATAAGCCAGAGAGCGGGCTGCGCGGTTAAACGTATAGCCGAGGTGCTGGAACAGTAAATTATCGAAAGGCTGTAGGGCAGCTGTCCGATCCTCTGCCTGTAATAGCTGTAATTCCTCATATAGATAGGGATGGCAGCGCATAGAACCCTGACCAAAAATCATTAGGGAGCGGCTCAGAATATTGGCACCCTCTACGGTAATAGAGACAGGAATGGCTTGGTAATTTAAAACCAAAAAGTTACGTGGACCCATCTGAATAGCACGGCCACCGACCACATCCATGCCATGATTTACCACTTTACGCATGGTTTCAGTGGCATAGTATTTGGCCATGGCCGTCATGACCGCAGGCTTACCCCCCTGATTCAGACCACATGTAACCAGATAACGGAATGCTTCCAGCATATAGGTGTCACTGGCAATTTCACTATTGGCTTCCTGCACACCTTCAAATTTACCGATTGAAATCTTGAATTGCTGGCGAATGCGAGAAAAAGCGCCGACATTCAAGTAAGTCATTTCGGCACTAGCGGTAGACAGGGCAGGCAGGGAAATACCACGGCCTACCGCCAGGCATTCCATCAGCATGCGCCAACCCTTACCGGCATTTTTCACCCCACCGATAATCCAGTCCAGCGGAATGAATACGTCTTTGCCTTCAACTGTACCATTCATAAATGGCGAGCCAGGGTTATGGCGTGGTCCGATTTTCACACCTTCATGACTCGCAGGGAGCAGAGCACAGGTAATGCCGTACTCGGTCTGTTCACCCAAAAGATGATCGGGATCATACATTTTAAAAGCCAGACCAATGACAGTGGCAATCGGTGCCAGGGTGATCCAGCGTTTAGAAAAATTCATTTTAAGACCTAGAACTTCCTGACCCTCAAACTGGCCATAACAAACCACGCCTGTGTCGGGGATGGCACCAGCATCTGAGCCAGCTTCAGGGCTGGTTAAGCCAAAGCAGGGAATTTCCTCACCTTTGGCCAGGCCAGGTAGATAGCGGTCTTTCTGCTCCTCGGTGCCATAATGTAAGAGCAGTTCACCTGGTCCAAGCGAGTTGGGCACCATACAGCTAACCGCTGCAGTAAGAGAACGTGAGGAAATTTTACTCATCACCCTGCTTTGGGCGAAGGAGCTAAATGCACGACCACCATATTCCTTGGGAATGATCAGACCTAAGAAACCGTGCTCCTTAATATATGCCCAGATAGCGTCAGGTAAAGCTTTGTGCTCATGGATTTCCCATTCATCCAGCATACTGCATAAGGTTTCAACCTCATTGTCCAGAAAAGCCTGTTCTTCAAGTGATAGTTTTGGATAAGGATAGTTGTTAAAGTTTTCCCAGTTTGGAGCACCCATAAACAGTTCTTTTTCCCACCAGCTGGTACCAGAGTCCAGTGCTTCGCGTTCTGTTGGGCTGATGCTGGGCATAGCACTCGAGAGTGTCTTATACGCCGGTTTGGAAATCAGTGACAGGCGTAAAGGTGCAACGAGCAGTACTAGGCTGATGAGAATGAGTGGAATACCCAGAAGGAGTGACCAAGGACTGATAAAGGTACATACCATCGACATGACTAGCAGCACGATGGTTCCACTGCTACGTGAGAGCTGAAAATAGAAAACAGCCCATAAACTCAGGAGTAGAAGCAGTACAGCGAAAATAAAGAACATTGTTATATTTCTCCAGCATTATGCAATAGTAGCTTTGCCTGAATTCATCTCCTTTATTTCGCAATATTTCATCAACTCTTTTTTGCATTATTTGAGAATCAGGCAAGCGCAGCATTGTTCTTGTGAGAATTATCGTTTTCAAGTATTTCAACGATATCGTTAAGTCGTTTAGCTATTTTTTGAGATTGTTTTAAAAGTGAGCATTCTTCAAGTGAGAACGCGCAAAGAAATGTGAAGATAAGTAATGACTTAATTTTTAGTTAGTAGGCGTGAGAGAGTTTGAAAACCAATCAAAGTAAATATCTTTGTTCGATCATTCGGCCCATTAAATTCTTTTATAGATATGGTCTTTAAACGTGCTAAAACGAAATTTATTTAAATACACACAAAAAAAGCCCTCTAATTTAGAGGGCTTTAGCTTTAAAGCTTTTTAAGCTTCAATCGTTTGAACTGCAATTTTTTTAGCAGGGTCAGTTTTGCGGCGTACTGCTGGGACAGGTTCGCCGTAATATTGACGGTCAGCGAAGTAACTTGAACGTACCATTGGTGCGGACCAGATATTCTTAAAGCCCAGTTTACGGCCGTGCTCAGCATAGCGTTCAAATTCTTCTGGGGTAACAAAGCGGTCAATTGGAGCATGCTGTTTAGATGGCTGCAAGTACTGACCAATGGTCACATAATCCACTTCATGTGCTTTCAGGTCATTGAGTAGCGCAATAACTTCTTCTTCCGTTTCCCCAATACCGACCATCAGACCACATTTGGTTGGAATATCCGGGCAGTAGTCTTTAAACATTTTCAAAAGATTTAACGAGTGCTGGTAATCAGAACCCGGACGCATGGCTTTATATAAACGTGGCACAGTTTCAATGTTGTGGTTAAATACATCAGGTGGACATTCGGTCATGATACGCAGCGCGATATCCATCCGGCCACGGAAGTCAGGTACCAGAATTTCCAGCAGGGTATTTGGACTTAAAGTACGTGCTTCTTTAATACAATCCACAAAATGCTGTGCACCGCCGTCGAGCAGGTCGTCACGGTCTACCGAGGTAATCACTGCATATTTTAACCCCAGATTGGCAATGGTTTCTGCCATATGACGCGGTTCATCCGGATCAAGCGCATTTGGACGACCATGAGCCACGTCACAGAATGGACAGCGACGGGTACAGATATCTCCCATGATCATAAAGGTTGCCGTACCGCCGCCAAAACATTCAGGCAGGTTCGGACAGGCAGCTTCTTCACAGACGGTATGCAGTTTCTGCTGACGAAGTGTAGTTTTAATACGCTGAACTTCTTCCGGAGCTGCCATCTTGACCCGAATCCAGTCGGGCTTCCGAGGCGTTTCAACCGTAGGAACAACTTTTACAGGAATACGAGCGACTTTCTCTGCGCCGCGAAGTTTGACCCCCTGTTCAGGTTTACGGTTCTCAGACATATTCAACTTTTCCACTATTTTGAAGGGAGATAATCACCATTAGTATTTTTTTATTATAACGAAACTTGGGCAAAATAGGGCGAAAAGGGTTATTCATTTAAAAAATGTTCTTATCACACAATATATGTAAGTTAAATACACCAAACTGACAGCAATTACGTCATAATATAGCGTAGATTAAAGCAAAATTTTTTAATTTTAAGGAGCGTTGAATGCCACGTAAGAAAGAGGTCATTAGTGGGACTTTCGTTAAGTACGATGCGGTAGTTCTAGGTTCGGGCCCTGCGGGCGAAGGCGCGGCAATGAAACTTGCCAAATCTGGCAAGCGTGTTGCAATCGTTGATATGCGTGAACAACTTGGTGGTAACTGTACTCATGTAGGAACCATTCCAAGTAAGGCATTGCGTCAAACGGTATCCAGTATTATCCGTTATCAACGTGATCCAATGTTCCAGAAAGTAGGAGACTGGAAACAGTTCACGATGAAGCAAGTGCTACGCAATGCACATAAAGTCATTCAGCAGCAGGTAGACACTCACTCACGCTTCTATGACCGTAACAAAATTGATATTTACCATGGCCGTGCCTATGTCCAGGACCAAAATACCATTTTTGTCTTTGCACCCGATGGGATTAAAGAAACGATCATGTTCCAGCAACTGGTGATTGCGACCGGTTCTCGTCCATACCGTCCGGATATTCTTGATTTCAATCATCCGCGTGTCTTTGATTCAGACAAAATTCTGGAACTGGATTTCACCATTCAAAAAATTATTATTTATGGTGCAGGGGTAATTGGTTGCGAATATGCCTCAATCTTTATCGGCTTGGGTCATAAGGTTGATCTCATTAATACGCAGCCGAAGTTACTCAGCTACCTAGATGATGAAATTTCTGATGCACTGTCTTACCACTTGCGTGAGCAGGGCGTGTTAATTCGTCACAATGAACAGATCGACTTCCTGGAAACTTCAGATGACTATGTGATCTTGCATACTCAAAGTGGCAAGAAAATCAAAGCAGATGCGATTTTATGGTGTAATGGTCGTTCAGGTAATACGGATGGTTTAGGCCTGGAAAATGTGAACCTGAAACCAAATAGCCGTGGTCAACTGACGGTGAATGATCAATATCAGACCGAAGTTGAAAATATCTATGCTGCGGGTGATGTGATTGGCTGGCCTTCACTGGCTTCTGCTGCCTATGACCAGGGTCGCTGTGCCGGTGCAAACATGAATGGTGAGGAAAACGTCGCACCAGTTACGGATATTCCAACAGGAATTTATACCATTCCGGAAATTTCATCTATCGGTAAAACTGAACAACAGTTAACCGAAGAGAAAATCCCATACGAGGTGGGGCAGGCGTCATTTCGTCATCTGGCACGCGCCCAGATTACCGGGGATACCGTTGGGGAATTGAAGATCTTGTTCCATCGTGAAACTTTAGAAGTTTTAGGGGTGCATTGTTTTGGTAATAACGCTTCAGAAATTATCCACATCGGTCAGGCTGTGATGAACAGCCCGCACAATACCATTAAGTATTTTGTGGAAACCACCTTTAACTATCCGACCATGGCGGAAGCTTATCGTGTAGCAACATTAAATGGCATGAACCGTCTGTTCTAATCACCCGGTTCAGTTGTCAATAAAAATCCCTCAATCAAAGCAGATTGAGGGATTTTTATTTTTCCTGTTTTTTTAACTTTATCTACACTTCTTTGTGAATGATCAGGCAGCCATTTTTCGGCATTCAGCAGCACAGCGACGGCAAGCTTCTGCACATTGCTGGCAGTGTTCATGCTCATGTTTGCCGCATTCTTCTGCGCAGTATTCACAGGCCTGAGCGCAAAGCTCACAAATTTCTTTCATAAAAGGAGATTGTTTCTGCTCCATGCGGGCACACAGCTGGCAAATATCTGCACAGTCCAGACAGCGTTGAATACATTCCCGCATCATCTCCAAATCTTCTTCTTTTAAACAGGCACTTGCACAATAGGTACAGGTAAGGGAACAGGTCACACAGGTTTTCACGCAATCTGCAAACTGGATATCATTCATTTTCCTCTCCTTGAGTGATTGGATTTAGGAATAAGCTAATCAGAAAAAGGCATATACACTAGGCGGATTAGGTGAGGAAAAGTAAAATAATCATAGGTTTTGTTACGTAATTTTAGAAGTGGATTACCGCTTGTTCAAATTTAATTCAGCAGAAATATAAGCCGAATAACTCTTAAAAATCAAATCAATAGAACAGAATTTGAATGATGGAAAAACAGATTAATGGCTTCGACCATTATCGAAGGCGGATAAGTTTTTTAGTAGCGGGAATGTGAGAAAATTCAGCGTCTATGAAATCTAAAGAGTTTATAACTTTATGAAAAATTATATAAAAATAAATAATGGGTCGGAGGGTTTTGATTGGACAAGACTAATTTTACAAACACTTAGAGCAGGTTGCATCTTTGAGTTTTTGCCAATCAGTGCGCGCAAAAAGCCTGATTAAAATATTCAAACAGCTGGGGTGTCTGACTCCAGAGCAGAATAGCCAGAATCAGTAATAAGATTAGGGCAATGATAATCAAGAGCTTCAGTAGCGCAGTAGAATCAGTCATGGACAATTTGCTCCTCATTAACCCAGAAATGCACCCATACCCCGAAAATGCTCAAAGCAATCGACAGCATCCAGACTGCATTATAATTACCGCTTAAATCGTGGTTAAGACCACCGAGCCATCCACCAAAAAACGAACCGACCTGATGGGTAAAGAATACTATACCACTCAGCATTGTCAGGTATTTTACCCCAAACATATTTGCCACAATACCATTGGTCAATGGTACGGTAGAGAGCCATAACAGCCCCATAATGATACCAAAGGCATATACCGTCCAAGTGCTTAAAGGCAGGAGTAAAAAAGCACTGATCGCAATCGCCCGCAGGCCATATAATCCCATCAGCAAATGAGGCTTGGAATATTTGCCGCCCAGCCAGCCGGCAGTATAAGTCCCTACAATATTAAACAGACCCACCAGTGCCAAGAAAGCTGTACCTGTCGTGGTATTAAAGCCATGATCAATCAGGTAGCCAGGTAAGTGAATGCCAATAAAAACCACCTGAAAACCACAAACAAAAAAGCCCATGGCCAGAAACCAAAACGGTTTATGATTTTTAACGACCACAAGAATCTGTTTAAAGCTAAGCGGGCTTTTAGATGCTGTAGCTACGGCATTTGGATCAACATACAGAGGTGCCTTCAGCATCCAGGCCAAGGGGATAATCAGGGCAATTAAAATGGCACTGACCACCAGAGCGGCTGACCAGCCTACATTTTGTAAAAGGAGCAGAGTCGAAGGCAGCATAATAAACTGGCCAAAGGAACCGGCTGCACTGGCAATCCCCATCGCCAGACTGCGTTTTTCTGGCGGAGCTGCCCGACCTACGGCAGATAATAATACCGGAAATGAGGTCGCAGATAAGGCTAATCCGAGAATCACTCCTACACTCAGGTTTAATAATAGCCCCGTCGAACTGACTGCCATGAGCAGCAAACCAAGTGTATATAAGACTCCACCCACCGCAACGACAATTTTACTGCCATATTTGTCAGCAATGGCGCCAGTTACGGGCTGGACTGCACCCCAGATCAGGTTCTGCATGGCAATTGCCAGGCTAAAAACATTATGACCCCAGCCAAACTCCTCGCTCATTGGCATCAGATAGAGTCCAAAGGCATGACGGATACCTAAGGACAGCGCCAAAATTATGGCAGCACCAATTAGCATAAAAATGAGTGTTCTGGAAAATTGACTGTCAGCCATAAGTGCGTCGTGAATATAGAGTTAATTGTTATAGTATTCGATTCAATCGGGGGAGGCGATAAAATAAAAATTAATTGAATTATAATTTTTATTTATGAAAATTTAAAGTTTTATAGCTTAAAGTAGATTATAAAAAAGCAGAGTCCATGCTCTGCTTTTTAGCACAAGAGGGCTAGAAGCGAATACCAATACCGGCATAAGCGAGAATAGGGTTAACCTCAATTTCTGCCTTAGATTCAATTAGTTTCCCGAATGTTGAGTCAGTGACAGTAATCGTTGTCTCATTATTTAAATGAGCATAAGACAGTGAACCTACCGCGAACCATCGGTCATTAAAATCATAAGTAAAACCGACAGTGGCAACCGGAGCGAAGGTATCCGAAGCTTCGACTTTTACTTTTGGATTTGCCTTGCTATTTGGTTTATTTTCTAAAGATGCGCCCGCTTTCCCATCGAGAATATTTGTAATCATATGTCCGGCAGCAATCAGATCTTGTTCTGTTCGAGGGTTAATTTCAAGCTCATTAAAATAAGCATACAGCAAACCTAAGCCAACATAGGGGCGGAATTTATTTACACCAGTTTTTCCGAAGTGGTATTGAAACTCAAAAGCAGGTGTCCAGGCACGTGCAGAAGCGGCTGCACCATAAGCTTCTAAGTCTGTAATTTCAATATCTTTCTTTAACTCAATTTCTAGTGGAAGGGTAATGCTTCCCAGTGTAGGAGTTGCAGTGCCAGAGAAAGGGGCAAAAATCTTCCCTTTTCCTTGCAGGTCAACTTTAGGGGGAATACCGGCTTTCATTTCGAAAGAAACATTATCGGTAAAGAAGTAGTTGGTCATGATCCCCAGGGTGGTCACATCATCTGCTTCTAAGCCACTCCCAGAATTATTCCATTCAGAAAGACCATTGATCTGTGTCGTTCCACTCATTCCAGCAGGTAATGTGCCTCCAGTGAAAAAGCCAATTCCTTCTAATAAAATTTTGACTGCTTCCTGTTTTTCATTTGGATCAAGATTATTTAAAACGGTGTCTACCTGAATAGGGCCATTGGTATAGCTTTTTCCATTCTCGACCGCCGTATTGACTTTAAAAGGTTGAGCTTTGCCTTGTGGCATGACATGTAAGGCACCGACGGATACAGAAAAGCGTTTAAAGCCATCCCCATCTTGCAAGCTGAAATAAGGTGAATTTGCATGTGCAAGCACGGGTAAAGAGGCCATACCTGCCATACAAAACATTATTGTTTTCATTAAACCAGAACTCCATGTTCGTTGTGTTTCTTTGTTTTTGTATTGAACAATTTATGTGAATATCATCAAAAAACTCAGCTGCTGAACAAGTAGCTAAAAGTAACGAACGGGTTGTGTTTGGTAAGCAGTATGACTATTGGGTTAATTTGTGAGGTTTTTGTGTAATAGCAAGTGGGATATAGGGTGAAAATTGAATTTCTGAGCTGGTCAAACTTTGCTTATTCAGCTTGCATCGAATCTGGAAATTGGCATTTTCTAGCTTTTTTATGAAGTTTTTTTGAAAAAAATATATAGATTTTGAGATTTAAAAAGGCTTTTATTTTAATTTTGAGCCAAGAAAGTGAGAAATTTAACTAGAACGAGTTGTACCCAGGAGTGCTCATTTTTTTGTACAATAGAACGCATAAATTATTGAGTAGATCATATGAATTCGCAAAATTCTCCCAAAAAAAAGCCGCTGGTTAATTTGCCCTTTCCTATAAAACAGGCCGAGCAGTCTGCTGCAGAGGAAGTCTTGGAAGATCTGAGACCAAAACCTCAGCGTTATGCAGACCGTACCTGGATGCCACCACGTGGCACCCGTCGTGCGATGGGAAAACGTTAAGCACTCTAAACATTAGAGAGTCGGACATAGAAAAGCCATGATGATCATGGCTTTTTTTATACTTTTTGAATTATCTTAAACTTTTACGTGCCTTATTTTCTGGTTTGGGCGGCGAAATTTCCCGTTCCCCCTTCCAGACATCAATAAAGTCTTTTTCATTGATATTATACAGCTCTAATAAAGCCAAAATCACCGCGCCAAATAACATTGCACCTTCTGAGTTATCTTGAAAATCAAATATTTTTCCTCTTAGATTGTGCAGAATATCTTCAATTTCAAAAACCCGCTCTCGTCCATTGCTATCTGTTGGATAAATCTGGGTATTTAACAGGATTTTAGCCAGACTTTTTTCATTTTCACTTAGGGCGAGGACTTCAATCAGTTCATCTGTGGCCGGCGTGAAAATGACAGAGTCTCTAAAAATGGTATGCAGAAACTTTGCTGTCACTTTAGGGAGCGGCTTTTCTACAAAAGGACGGAACGATTGCGGCAAAATGACATTATGGGAAATGCCTTTGAACATGGGCGCGATTTCTTCGACTTTATAGCCGGCAATACCGCATCCAATTGAAGTAATAAAATACTTTATTTTAGGATGGTTCTTGGTGTAAAGCTTGAAGTCATCAATATAGTGCTGAATTTGCGATAACGGCATTTGCTGTAAATGCTCATTCATGGTCGGAATGGCATAACTCTGACCGGACCAGCCACGCCCCACACCCATTACTGCACCAAAGTGTTCTAATGCTGTTCTAGCAGCACCTCCACCATGCTGGCCTGCCATGTTACTTCCAAATACAAAAACAGTGTTTTCTGGCAGGGATTTAACAATACTTTCATTATGATAATGGTAAGTCATGGCTTTTTATTCGCTGTCCTGATTAGCTTCATGTTGCCTTTGAAATGAATAAGGGTCAAGGCATTATTGTTGCAGAGCTACCCAAACAGATACGTCAAAATTCCGCCAATAATCCAGAATAGGATACCGATCAAACCTAAATAGAGTTGTTGTCTGAAAATGCTTAATTTATTGTTTTGCATAAGTGACATCTTTTATAAAAAATACTTATTCAATAAGGTGCCGATGACCAGAAGCAAATAGAAAAGACCCACACAAAATATGACAGTGCCCATATAGCGAAACTGATTTTTAAAAGCGATTTCTCGATCTTCTTGATTTTTCATCTTCTGTCTATTTCTTATGATTTTGTAGATATTGCTTTCATAATTTTAATTTTTTTGATGATTTTTTCAAACGACATCATGATTAAAGTGCTAGCCAATAATGAATAGTAATATTGTTTTATTTACCAAACAGAAACCTGGCCAGGGATTGAGTAATTCAGATTTGCCCTCATAATAAATTGCATCGATATCCGCAGTGAATTTATTGAAGCTATGAGTGATAAAAAGCCCTTTGAACTAGTGACCAGTTATCAACCTGCGGGTGATCAGCCGCAAGCCATTGAAAAGCTGGTGAAGGGAATTGAACAGGGCTATCACGATCAGCTTCTGCTTGGAGTAACAGGTTCTGGTAAAACCTATACCATGGCCAATGTGATTGCACGTACCCAGCGTCCGACTATTGTCATGGCACATAATAAAACGCTGGCGGCACAGCTTTATGGGGAATTTAAGGCATTTTTTCCGAATAATGCGGTTGAGTATTTCGTCAGTTATTATGACTATTATCAGCCTGAGGCCTATGTACCATCTTCCGATACATTTATCGAGAAAGATTCGGCCATTAATGACCATATTGACCAGATGCGTCTTTCTGCCACACGTGCATTGTTGGAACGCCGTGATGCGATTATTGTCGCCTCGGTTTCTGCAATTTATGGTTTGGGTGATCCGAATGCCTATATGAGCATGTTGCTACATGTGGTAGAAGGAGACCGGATCAGCCGCGATGATATTATTCGCCGACTGGTCGAGATGCAATACACGCGTAATGAGCTTGAATTTTTACGTGGTACTTATCGGATTCGCGGCGAAATCATCGATATTTTCCCGGCAGAGTCGGATCAGGATGCTATCCGTATTGAACTGTTTGATGATGAAGTTGATTCGATCCGCTGGTTTGATCCTTTAAGCGGAAAAATGATCCGTAAAGTGCCACGGGTTACGATCTATCCAAAAAGTCATTATGTGACGCCTAAAGATAATCTGGCACGAGCCATTGAGACGATTCGGGAAGAACTGAAAGAACGTTTGGTATTTTTCCGTGAAAATGACAAGCTGCTTGAAGCACAGCGGATTGAGCAGCGTACCCGTTATGATCTGGAAATGATGCAGCAGCTCGGCTATACCAATGGCATTGAAAACTATTCTCGGCATTTGTCCGGTCGTCCGGCAGGTGAAGCACCTCCAACTTTATTTGATTATATTCCCGATGATGCCTTGCTGATTATTGACGAATCGCATGTGACCGTACCGCAAATTGGCGCCATGTATAAAGGTGACCGTTCCCGTAAAGAAAATCTGGTGAATTATGGCTTCCGTCTACCAAGTGCACTGGATAACCGCCCAATGAAATTTGAAGAGTGGGAGCGTATTATTCCTGCCACGGTGTATGTCAGTGCCACGCCTGCACGTTATGAACTGGAAAAATCCCAGCAGATTGTCGAGCAGGTGGTGCGCCCGACAGGTCTGATTGATCCGGAAATTGAAATTCGTCCGGTACTGACTCAAGTCGATGATGTATTGTCTGAAATTAATTTGCGTAAAGATCTGGATGAGCGGGTGCTGGTAACGACTTTGACCAAACGCATGGCCGAAGATCTCAGTTCTTATTTAAAAGAATATGGGGTGAAGGTGGCTTATCTGCACTCAGACATTGATACCGTGGAGCGTGTCAAAATTATTCATGAGCTGCGTACCGGTGTTTATGATGTACTGGTCGGCATTAACCTGCTACGGGAAGGTCTGGATATGCCGGAAGTGTCTCTAGTTGCAATTCTTGATGCCGATAAAGAAGGCTTCCTGCGCTCAGAGCGTTCTCTCATTCAGACGATTGGTCGGGCGGCGCGTAACCTGAAAGGTAAAGCGATTTTGTATGCAGATCGTATTACTGACTCGATGCAAAAAGCCATTGATGAAACGGATCGCCGTCGCACCAAACAGATTCAATTTAATAAAGAACATGGAATTACACCGCGTAGCGCTGTGCGTCAGGTCATTAAAGAAATTGATACGGGTGAAGACTTAAGTGATGATTCAATCACCTTAAAAGCTTCTGATCAGGCACGTGCAATTAGCGCAGATGAACGCCATATTATGGCGGACCCGAAACTGTTTGCTAAACATATCAGTAAGCTGGAAAAAGAAATGCTCAAAGCTTCCAAGGATTTGCAGTTTGAGCAGGCTGCGAGGATTCGGGATGAAATTTTACGCTTGAAAGCCCAGATGCTGAGCTAAAATTTCATTCGCCGCTCATCCTATAGTCCGCTTAAAATCAAGCATAAATCTAACATAATGCTACATAAAACTGGATTGAAGCACGTTAAGGTGAGTTTATAAAATTGCTTACAAATTGTGATCAGACTCGTGTCATAGGTATAGATATGAAAAATAAAAATATCCCTCGTGCGGGGTTTAAACTTGCAAAAATTGCGGTGGGTGGTGCAGTGCTGGTTGGTTTGGGTATGGCGACGATGTCCTATGCACAAAAAGCCCCATTGCCTACCGTTGAAAAGGTAGAGCTGGATCGCTACTTGGGAACCTGGTATGAGGTGGCGCGTAAGCCGCTTATTTTTCAGCAAAAGTGTGATCGTAATGTCACGGCTACTTATACCTTAAATGAAAACGGCAACGTCAATGTAGATAACCGCTGCGTCCAGAAAGATGGTCAGGTGATGCAGTCATTAGGGGAAGCATACATTCAGAATCCCCCGTACAATAGCAAACTCAAGGTCAGCTTCTTACCCGAGTTTATCCGCTGGTTACCGGTTGGTCGTGGCGATTACTGGGTATTAAAACTTGATGATCACTATCAGACCGTACTCGTTGGAGAGCCGCGGCGTAAATATATGTGGGTATTGTCACGTGATCCACAGCTTGATCAAAAGTTGCTTAATGAATATCTGCAATATGCTCAATCGATAGGTTATGACTTAAGCGATCTGATCCGGACCAAACAGATTCAGACTACTGACCCTTAAAAGTTAAGCTGATAAAAACCATGTCCAAGCATGGTTTTTTTTACGGCTGCTGTTTCTGATTTTTTTACTTATATTCAGGAAGTTGAATAGCGGGATATTCAAGCTTTATGTATGGCTAATCGCTATAATATGCCTGAAGTTTTATAGGTTAAAAGCATGTATAAAGGGATCGCATTATCAGTACTGGCATCTGTGGTGTTTGGTGTCTTGTATCTTTTTACCCCGTTTATGCAGCCTTTGGACAGCGAACAGACCTTTGCCTGGCGAATGCTGGCCACTATTCCATTCCTGACTGCATTTATGTGGTGGTCAGGTGATTTAAAATATATCAGCCATATCTTTCAGCGCATTCTGAAAGAACCGATGTTTTTAGTCTGGTTACTTTTTAGTTCATTTCTATGTACCACCCAGCTTTGGTTGTTTTTGTGGGGGCCGATTAATGGGCGTGGCCTGGAAGTTTCTTTGGGTTATTTTCTATTGCCCCTGGTTATGGTTCTGGTTGGATGTGCAATCTATAAAGAAAAGTTGTCACACTGGCAGATGGCAGCAGTAGCGCTTGCTATCTTGGGTGTAGGACATGAAATCTGGCGGGTTGGTGCAGTTGCCTGGGAAACGGTCTATGTTGCATTGGCGTATCCGCTGTATTTCTTTATGCGCCGTAAATTCCAGACTGATCATCTGGGCGGTTTCTGGTGGGATCTGTTTTTAATCTTACCTGTTGCGATTTATTTAGGCTTTGTTCATAGCGATTCCATGCAGCTGATTGTTGAGGCACAGCACCTTGTTCTGGTGGTCATTGTTTTGGGTTTTTTAAGTGCATTAGGACTGGGAAGTTATATTCTGGCCAGCCGTTATTTGCCTTTTGTCATTTTTGGATTACTCAGCTATTTGGAACCTGTGTTGCTGGCCTTTGCGTCTATGGCTTTGGGCGAGCGGATTGGGGCGGGTGAATGGCTGACTTATATTTCTATCTGGCTGGCGGTATTGCTACTGGTCATTGAAGGCGTACTGTACCTGCTGGAACAGCATAAACGGCGCTTGGCGCTGGCGCGAAATTTGGAAAAATATCCAGACTACTTGGACCCTTCAGATCGGGATTGAATGAATAAACAACATTTAACAAAAAAGTTGTTTCTATGCCAAATATGCTGTTTCATTTATTTTTAAAAGCAAAATCATTTGACTAATTAGAGCTATTTTTAAAATTTATAGTGAATATACGAAATTTTCCTCAAGAGTTATTCAGCTTTTGATTCAAACTTGCGGCTAATTCCATTACAATTATCAGGTTTTGAAATTTATGCTTAGATTTACAATTAATTAGAGGACGTATCTGTGAGTAAAGACACTATCGTTGCCCTTCATGCAGAGCACCAAGGTCGTTGGAAAAACCGTGAGGAACTTGCGGAGCGTATGATTGCCCTGATGGGTCAGTTGTATCGTGAAAAAAATATTGTAGCTACAGTTTACGGCCGTTCTTTAATTAACCGTTCTGTGATCCAGATTCTTAAGGCACATCGCCGTACTCGCGTATTAGATGTTGAGCTTTCTGTAGTAGATACTTTCCCAATTCTTGAAGCATTGGTTAAAGTGCAAAACATTGGTACTGCTGAAATTGATCTAGGCAAACTGGCTGTTGAATACAAAGAAAAAGGCGGCGATATTGATGCCTTTGTTGCAGATGCCGTGAAATCTCTTGAAGGCAGTGCTACTTCTGTTGAAGGTAAAGATGTCGTTCTTTACGGTTTCGGTCGTATTGGCCGTATCCTGGCACGTTTGATGATCAGCCAGTCAGGTCTTGGCCGTGGTTTGAATCTGAAAGCAATCGTGGTTCGTAAATCATCTGACGGTGACCTGGAAAAACGTGCGTCTTTATTACGTCGTGATTCTATCCATGGTCCGTTTGCAGGCACAATTTCTGTAGATGAAGAGAACGAAGCAATCATTGCGAACGGTCAGTTCATCAAAGTGATCTATGCATCAAATCCGTCTGAAGTAGACTACACTGCTTACGGCATTGAAAATGCACTTGTGATCGACAATACAGGTAAATGGCGTGATGCTGAAGGTCTTGCTCAGCACTTGCAATGTTCGGGCGTTGCTCGCGTAATTCTGACTGCACCTGGTAAAGGTGATATGAAGAACGTGGTATTTGGTGTGAACCAGGCGGACATTCTTGATGAAGACAAAATTATCTCTGCTGCAAGCTGTACCACCAATGCAATCACTCCAACGCTAAAAGTGTTACATGATAAATACACCGTATTAAATGGTCATGTTGAAACTGTTCACTCGTTCACAAACGACCAGAACTTAATTGACAACTACCATAAAGCGGATCGTCGTGGCCGTGCAGCAACGCTGAACATGGTTATTACTGAAACTGGTGCTGCTAAAGCAGTAGCGAAAGCACTTCCAGCGCTTCAAGGTAAACTGACAGGTAACTCTGTACGTGTTCCTACTCCGAACGTATCTCTTGCTATTTTGAACCTGACTTTGGATAAAGAAGTTGATCGTGATGAAGTAAATGAATACATTCGTCAAATTTCAATTAATTCTAACCTTCAAGGTCAAATCGGTTATACAAACTCTACAGAGGTTGTATCTTCTGACTTTATCGGTTCGCGTACGGCAGGTGTATTTGACGCGCAAGCGACTATTACTTCAGGTAACCGTTTAACTGCTTATGTATGGTATGACAACGAAGTTGGCTATAGCTGCCAAGTACTTCGTATCGCTGAACAGATGGGCGGCGTAAGCTATCCAAAAATTCCAGCTGAAACTAATGCATAATTAGATTCTAGTTAAAAAAAGAGCCTCAAATGAGGCTCTTTTTTATTTTTAGGGTTAGATGTATAGCAGATTATGAATGGCTGCCACATGTCATTTTCTATCGCTTGCCTATTGTCACAAAGCCACTGGTTTAGATTCACATCAAATTAAAAAATAAATTACCATCGGAAAGATTCAAGATATCCGGGGGCATTCGCTTTAGGGGCAATGTTCAGTGCTGGCTTAAGTGCTTCGGTAAGCTCGATTCAATATAAGAATAATCATCAGAAAGTCAATTCAGATTTGCGTAACATATAGCAAATGTGCGGTACTAATTTAGTTAGGCTGATAGCTGCAGGGCTTTAAAATCATGCAAAATAGTCTATGTCCTGATCTCTATAGGAGAGATGAAATGATCAATATAGCCAAGAATACTATCTGCCTTTGGTACGATGACAATGCCGAGGAGGCCGCAAAATTTTATGCTGAGACCTTTCCGGACTCTTTTGTCAGTGCGGTTCATCGCGCCCCTGGAGACTATCCTGCAGGAAAAGAAGGAGATGTGTTGACTGTTGAATTTACCGTGCTGGGTGTTGCATGCGTTGGACTTAATGGTGGGCCTGCATTCACGCATAACGAAGCTTTTTCATTTCAAGTCGCTACTGAAGATCAAAGTGAAACTGACCGTTACTGGAATGCAATTGTCGGTAATGGAGGTCAGGCAAGTGACTGCGGTTGGTGTAAGGATAAGTGGGGGATTTCATGGCAAATTACACCGGTTGCTTTAACGCGAGCATTTACCAGTTCTGACCGTACCGCTGCCAAGCGGGCATTTAATGCAATGATGACGATGAAGAAAATTGATGTTGCAGCAATTGAGGCAGCCTTTCAAGGTTGAATGCATTGATCACAACCTGAGCAATCTACTTTTAAGCTGCATCGCTAAAAAGTCTTTAAGGAATATAGATCGGAGAAATGTCATCATCTGGTTTTAGCGCAAGGTTTTAAGCTAAAAATGCCTTTCTGTTTTTTCTTGAAGGGCATTTTTTTTAGGGCGTGTCCTCATTTGGCTTTGCACCAAATAAACATGCAAGCAATGTAGATCATAGACTGATAATTTCGTGCAAGCTTATCAAATCGG
>NZ_JAMXXZ010000027.1:0-36717 GCF_024129285.1 Acinetobacter sp. S4397-1 | reverse complement strand
CGATTTGATAAGCTTGCACGAAATTATCAGTCTATGATTTACATTGCTTGCATGTTTATTTGGTGTAAAGCCAAATGAGGACACGCCCTAGGAACAACCTCAAGATAAGACCAATTTAAACGATGCAACCTCATATTGATCATCTTTATATAACCGAAATTCGGATCAATTTAGGAATCATAGCAGCCCCTAGTTCTACCAATATTAAAACCAGCTGCAGTCTGCTAAATTTTATATTCTTATAGGCTGATGCAATTAGACTTTATTGACAATCTGTCTGTATTGCAGACTGTATGTATTTTTATGCTGGCATGAGCATGAAATATAAAACTTAGACATTCTAAATAATTTATACAGAAGCGCTAGCAAAACGTGCTGTCTAAAAACACATAGATTAAAAATTCCACCAATATGGCAAAAACGTATCTTTTAAATGCTGACGATGTTGCTGAAAGTTTACATCATGTTGAGCAACCAATTGCCAGAACCTTGAGCTGTGATCAAAATGGTGAGTATGTGCAAGTTCATGCACACTTACATAACGCACAATCTCTTGAGGAAATAACACCAGCGCACTGTTGAGCATAATGTCATGTTTGGCTGAACAACTGCCCCAGCGGGTTTTGGGTTGACGAATATGACAGACATTAAAAGACAGCCCGGTTTCCTGAGCGATTTGCACCAAATACCCCGGCAACTGCTCCTTGGCATAGGCGATGACAAATGCCTTTAAATAAGCTTCAGGATTCCGGTCACTGATAGAAAGCTGGAGTTTTTCTGAATCAAAAACAAAATTATTTTTTTGGCTTTGATAACAAACCTGTAGAGCTTGGGCTTGATTAAAAAGTTGCAATTGTGCCGGTAAAGTCTGGTCAATACTTTGTACTTGTTCCTGCTGAATTTTCCATGTTTTTAATAACCAGGGTTCGGCCTGCTGTAAAAAACTTTGTATTTGCTGCTTACTGCAAGAAACCGGTACCGTCATTTTGATCTGCTGATGCTCTACACGTAAACGTAAACGTCTGGAGCGAGCATTTCGGATGATTTGAATTTCAGGTAGATCGTTTAGGGTCATTTTTATATTTAATCATTAGGTCTGTTGACACTGCACCCATGTTTGCGAGGTGAGAGATCTATTTTGCAAATTTTTTTAGTTAAGATAAGGTATGAGCAGCAAATTTAGTCATTCTAAATGCTTTCGTTATGAAACTTGGCAACAGTTTCGCTACTCCTTTCGTTTCATGCCTCATCTACTCAGTTTTAGCTTACAGCACAAACAAGGCATTTATGAAAGATCAACAGATCCTATTTTATTCATCCCCCTCTTTTTATAAAAAGGAAAATTTAAACTTTTAAAAATTTCGAGGAGCCTGATCAAAATTAAAGACGTTCCCTCCTTTAAAAAGGAGGGTCAGGGAAAACTTCTTAAACCGCAGTGCGTTCTTCAATTCCATTATTGGTTGCGACAATCGCAATATCGGCTTTATTTAATGCAAAAATTCCGTTACAGACAACGCCAGGAATATCGTTGATGGTTCTTTCCAGCTCAAGGGCATTCAAGATATTCAGGTTATAAACATCCAGAATTACATTACCGTTATCAGTCACCACACCTTCACGATAAGCAGGATCCCCCCCCAGAGCAACCAGTTTACGTGCCACAGCCGAACGTGCCATTGGGATCACTTCTACAGGAAGCGGGAAATCACGTCCCAATTGCTCCACCCATTTTGAATCATCAACGATACATACAAATTTTCTTGCAATAGAGGCAACAATTTTTTCACGTGTTAGCGCAGCACCCCCACCTTTGATCATGTGCATATGACGGTCAATTTCATCGGCACCATCTACATAAGCATCTAAACTGCCAACGCTGTTCATATCGACCACGTCTATACCCAGCTTTTTCAGACGCTCTGCTGTGGCTTCCGAGCTTGCCACTGCTGCTTCCAGCTGAAGCTCTGGCAAAAGATCAATTAAAAAGTTCACGGTACTGCCTGTACCAATGCCTAAAATGCCCCCTTTTGGTAAGTGTTTTAAAGCTGCTTTGGCCGCAGCCTGTTTTTTCTCATCTTGGGTTGCATATAGACTCATGACATCACTCAACTATTTTGGACTTTTGCAGCATTTTTAAACCGAAAAGCCGTATGGTTTGTTACAATAAGCGCCTATTTTAAACTGTTAGATGGAAAATTAACATGCTGTCTCGTTTGGTTCGACAAATTTTACAAGCAACGGTCTACGATGTTGCAATCGAAACCCCACTCGAAGCAGCGCCACGAATTAGCGAACGACTCAATAACAACATTCGTTTTAAGCGTGAAGATTTACAACCGGTCTTTTCTTTTAAACTACGCGGTGCCTACAACCGTATTAGTCAATTACCGAAATCCCAGCTCGAACGTGGCGTTATTACGGCTTCCGCAGGCAACCATGCACAAGGCGTGGCACTGTCTGGTAAAAAGTTAGGGATTCGCGCCATTATTGTGATGCCGAAAACTACACCGGATATCAAAGTACAAGCCGTTAAACGCCTAGGTGGTGAAGTGGTTTTACATGGTGATTCATTTGATGTCGCCAACAAGTATGCAATTCAGCGTGCGCAAGATGATGGCATGACCTTCATTCCGCCTTATGACGATGAGCTGGTGATGGCAGGTCAAGGTACGATTGCCAATGAAATTCTGCGTCAATGGCGTGATGTAGATTATGTATTTGTTGCGGTTGGCGGTGGCGGCCTGATTGCCGGGATTGCAGCCTATCTGGGAGATGTGGCGCCACACGTCAAAGTCATTCCAGTGGAATATGATGAATCTGCCTGCCTAAAAGCTGCTTTAGAAACAAATGAGCGTGTGACTCTTCCATCTGTCGGTTTATTTGCAGATGGAACGGCGGTGGCCCAGATTGGTGAAAAACCATTTGAAGTGATTCGCCTGCAAAAATCAGACAACTCAGGCCCGATCGTCGAGCCGAATGTAGTACTGGTCAATACTGACGAAATCTGTGCTGCAATTAAAGATACATATGACGAGTGCCGCAGTATTGTTGAGCCATCAGGTGCGATGGCGCTGGCAGGTATTAAAAAATACGTTGAAGAACATCAAATTACCGATAAAAATATGGTGTCAATTGTCTGCGGCGCCAACATGAACTTTGATCGTTTACGTTATATTGCAGAGCGTACTGAACTTGGCGAGCGTAAAGAAGCCATTTTTGCTGTGACCATTCCTGAAAAAAAAGGCTCATTTCTGAAATTCTGCCGCGCCCTGCAAGGGCGTAATATTACGGAATTTAACTACCGTGCCAGTGATGCTTCTGCGGCACAGGTTTTTGTCGGCATCAGTTTAAAGAATGGTGAAAAAGAGCGTCAGGAAATTTATGAAAACCTTAAGTTTCATTATGACGTTGATGACCTATCCGATGATGAAGTCGCAAAACTGCATATCCGTTACTTAATCGGCGGTCATGCCGATATTGAAAATGAACGCTTATTCCGCGTGGAGTTCCCGGAGCGTCCAGGCGCATTGCTAACGTTCCTGGAGCGTCTGGGTCCTACCCATAACATCACCCTGTTCCACTACCGTAACCACGGCGCAGCAGAAGGTCGTGTGCTGGTGGGCCTGGAAGCTGAAGATGCACAGCAAAATCCGGACGGTCTGGTTGAAACTCTGGAAAGCATTAGCTATCCATACGATGAGATTACCAATAATCTGGGTTATCAGCGTTTCCTGAAATAAAGAGCAGATCATCAAACCGTCTGAACAGGCGGTTTTTTATTGCCTGGATTTTCTGAAAAAGGCCACAAATACAGGATTTATGTAATAGTAGATAGCTGATTATTCTAAAAATCTTTAAGATATTAAGCAGATTCGATTTGAATAAAAAGTTAGGAACATTTCCATGGCATTATTTGCAGTCATTGGACTCGGCAGCTTTGGTGCAACGGTTGCAACTCAGCTAATTGAGCTGAAACATGAAGTAATTGGCATCGATCTGAATAAAAAATATGTTGAAAATATCTCTGACCAGCTGACACATGCGGTGATTGCCGATGCAACCGATGAACATGTCCTGGATGAGCTGGATGTCAAGCGTTGTGAAGCTGTAGTGGTGGCGATTGGTGAAGATATTGAGGCCAGCATTCTTTGTGTGCTACACCTGAAAAACATGGGCGTTAAAAAAATATGGGTCAAAGCCAAATCCAAGGCTCATCATATGATTCTGACCCATCTGAATGTCGATAAAATTATTCATCCTGAAGAAGATATGGGCGTACGTGTTGCCCAGTCTCTGAGCTATCCAATGGTCAGCCGCTATATGGCACTGGAAGATGATCATTATATTGTCAAAGTCGAAATCCATGCCGACCATCATGGCATGCCGCTACGTAAATTGATGAACCATGTGCCTGAAATTAAAACCCTGCTGCTTAAACGCGGTAGCCGCATAGACGACAACCCTGCTCCGGATATGCTGCTTCAAGAGGGCGACATTCTGGTCATTGAAGGTCTGCTTGAACCTTTACGCCGTCTTTCCAAATATTTTAAACGCTTATGAAAACACCAGACCTTAGTTCACATCACACGGTAAATCTTAGCCCGCCCGCCCTTCTGGCTTTGGGTTTTCTCGGGCTGATTTTTATCGGTTCTTTGCTGCTGATGCTGCCGATTGCCCATCAACAGGAGATTAGCTGGCTGGATGCTATTTTTACCGCCACTTCTGCCGTCACCATTACTGGCCTGTCAGTCGTAAACGTCGGAGAAGCGTATACGATGTTTGGCCAAATCATCATTATGTTCTTGTTGCAATGTGGTGGTCTGGGCTTTATGACTTTTGCAATTCTTGCGGTCATGAGTCTGGTGCCAGGAATGGGCTTAAAACAGCAGGTCATGGCTCAGGAATCCATAGGACAAACCAGCTTAAAAAAAGTCAGCTTTACCATTAAGGCGGTTTTTTTATATTCATTATTTTTTGAAGCTATTGGCACCATGATTTTAACCCTGGCCTGGCTGCAAGATTATCCCTTGGGTGACGCTTTATTTTATGCAGCATTTTATAGCGTTTCTGCCTTCAATAATGGTGGATTTTCTTTATTTCCCAATAGTTTAATGAGTTTTTCCGGGCAATATCTGGTGACCTTTACCATTAGCATGCTGTACATCATCGGCGGGATCGGCTTTTTGGTGCTGATGGATGTAAAAAAACATAAACGCTGGTCCAGGCTCAGCACCAATAGCAAACTGATTCTCTCTACCATTCTGGGTTTGAACTTAGGCGCTTTTATTCTGCTCTGGATTTTAGAAGCGTCGAATCCGCAAACCCTTGGAATCCTGAGTCTCGGCGATCAAGCCTTAAATGCCTGGTTTCATGCCACCGTCCCGCGTTCTTCAGGGTTTAACAGTCTGCCTTTAGATCAGATGACAGATGCTTCGACACTGGTCACCATGATCCTGATGTTTATTGGCGGAGGATCTTTAAGTACCGCAGGTGGCATCAAAGTCGGTACTTTTATTATTGTATTGATCAGCGTGATCAGTTTTTTACGCCGCGAAGATGAAATTCGCCTGTTTAATCACTCCATTTCCGAAACAACCACCTTTAAAGCTTTGGCAGTGGTCTGTATTACCGCTGGACTGATCATCATGGGCTTTATGAGTTTACTGATTCTTGAACCTGATCATGAGTTTCTAGATTTGTTATTTGAGACAGTTTCAGCAGCCTGCACCGTCGGCTTGTCACGAGGCGTAACCGAAGAGCTGCAACCTGCCAGTTTGATCATATTAATGCTCTTGATGTACGCCGGTCGTTTGGGTCCCTTAACCCTAGCCTACTTTATTGCAACCCCAAAAAAAAGCCGCCTGAAGCATCCTCCGACAGAGATTCAGATTGGATAATTTTTAATTTGAAACACATAAATAGCCGATAAAAAAACCACGCCAAAGCATGGTTTTTTTATTCGAGGTGTTTTAATACCAGTTCAGTAAAGATACACCCAGACCGACATAGGTCGCGCGGTGATTATAATCAATCAGACTCTCGCCATAACCATCAAAAAGCTGGAACTGTCCACGCAAACGGCCACTAATCGGAAACGACCAGTCAAACTGTACGGCGCCACGACTTTCATCCCCACCTTTCAGTGTATGTCTCAACATTAATGAAAAATCATGTTCCTTGTGACGATAAAATGCAGTCAGATCCCCCCGACCAATATAGTTTTTGATTTCAGGGTTGTTATCATCCTCTCGCTTCTCTTCAATCCGATACCAGGGACGAACCATCAGGGCAAAATTGTCTTTTTCAAAACCAAGATTCAATATAACCCGGTTCCAGCTACGTGAAAGCGGATCTGAACGGCCATTGGACTGATGGTTAAGCGTCAGACCAAGTAAACGCCAATTTAAACCGAACAAGTCATAATTCGTACGGAAGATCAGACTGGCTTCAGGTTCATAATTGGTTTCACGAAACGGCCGGGACTCGTCCGAATTATAGACCTGCCAGCGTGAAGATTGGGTATAACCTAACCAGAGATCACCATTATTGCCGAGAATATTTTCCACGGCCTTGGTTTTCAAAGACAGCTGGAATTTTGCTTCAGTTGACGTGAGATTCTGTTTCTCTGTCTCGGTATTGTTCGGGTTTTCACTTTGTGGGAATTCATTTTTTTTCGATGTCCAGAAACCTGGCATCAAATATAGCGGTTGGTAGGAGCGGATGTTCCATGTACCCAGTTTACTCTCTGGTGAAAGCTCCCAACGGCTATCCATTAAAGACTCAGTAGGAGTCAGTCTTGGCCTCTCAGAAGTATAGATATTGGAAAAAATATCTGCACTTTTTGCTTTCAGGCTATCGGCTGTGGGCCTAAGTTCCTGGGCAGCACGCTGTTCAGAAACAGTTTCAGGCTGATTACTGCCCGATGCTTTAAATAAAGTATCGTAACAAGCCAGTCGCTCCGCACTCACTTCCAGTGCTGCACAGGCTTCGGCGGTTGCGGGCGTAGGACTATTGACCAGCACCGGATTTTCCGCATTCGCGTGCGTCCCAACCGCGCAGCCCAGCAAAACGCCCAGCTGCAAAGTTGAGCGCTTAACTGAATTAAGCGCCATCATTTTTCCTCATTCTTCTATTTATTGAACTGGTTGAATACTAAAACCCAGCTGCTCCAATGCTTCCCGTTTTGCAACAGGTGCAACCACTGCTTTAGATGCTTGCTGCTCAACCAAATAAGTTTGTGCAACACGTTTCAGGTCATCCAGCGTGACATTCAGTAAACGCTCACGTAGCTGTTTGCGAAATGCCGGGGTACGCTGATGCAGATAGGCATAGCATGCGGTAATCGCTTCGCCTGCTGGTGAACCCGGCTTATCCATGCTGGCAATCAGGCCCAAAATGGCTTCTTCCAACTGATGCGGTTGTTGAGGAGCATTCAGCAACCACTGAATACTGGCCTCAAAATCCTGAAAAGTTTCTGCCAGACGTGGATCACGGTAGCTATAGAAACGGAATGAACAGGCATTACCATCATAGCTGGCGCCGCCACCATACGCTCCACCTTTTTCACGTATCGCGCTGTGCAGGAAACCATTACGTAAATAACCTGCCAGCACCATCAGTGCTGCAGCATCTGGATGTGATACCTCCACTGCAGGATAGGCTGCTGCACAGAACTGAACATTGGTCTGAATCAGCCAGGCTTCATCATGATCATGATTGGCTTTATCAACCTGTGTCAGCTCAACAGGTGCGGTATTGACTTCCAGCTTGTCCCAGACATGTTGAATTTCTTCAATCAGGCGCTCAGCATGTGGCTCTTCACATACCAGCAGGAACTGCTTAGGTGCTTGCAGCAGGATGTTATGAATACGTTTTAACTCGTCAATCAGCGCATCATACGTAGCCGGGTCTTGTTCAATCTGATTCACCAGATGGATCAGCCAGTTTAAAGCCCCCAAACCGGTATTATGATAATCACGTAAAGCTAAAGCACTGTGCTGACGCGAAGCGGCTTGCATGGCATAGCTGTGACCAGAACCGGAAATGCGTGACTGCCAGCGTGTTTTACGCTGTTGCAACAGTTCAACAATACGTGCTTTTTCGTCAAAACGTAGCTGCTCGAAACCGATCTTTAATAGACGGATTGCATCCAGATGCGTTGTCAGGGATTTGGTGGTGAGTGTGAGCCAAGCACTAATCTTGTGCTTGTCATCGACTTTAGAGCGTAGTGAAGCCCCCATTCCCAAGCCACCACTTACTGCAGTTTGTAGTTGCTGGAATTCAAGATAGTCGTATTCGCCTGCACCCACTTCACCCATCAAAATAGACAGCAAGTTGAAATACGGCGATTGCACCACTTCATCCGGAATTTTAACCAGTACCTGCTGATAATAAATCCCGTTGGTACCCGCATGATAAAGATTAAGCGGGGTATCTACGCGGTTACAGATAATTTCACGCAACTGGCCCTGCACAATCTGCAACTCGGCAGGAACATCTTCCAGGCCAACTTTAGGTAACAGTTCCAAATCATCCGGAGTATCCTGACGTACTTTTAGTGCTTCAGTCTGAGCAATAATTTCAGCTTTCTGCTCTTCGGTCAGTGTTTTTGCAATTTCAGCCAGACGTGCTTTTTCAGCTTCTGCTTCTTTGGCCGATTTGCCTGCATCTGGAACCAGCGTGAGCTGTACACGATGCGGATTATCCAGTAAATGTTCTTTAATCAGATTCGACAGCCACATCGGATCTTGCAGCTCGTCCTTAACCGCCGCAATGGCAGAATCTACATCCCAGACTTCAACCGGATCACGATGATGAATTGCACTACCCAATCCACTTAGAATCAGGCTTAATCCATATGGCGTACCGTCACCATTGATTTCACGCTGATGCAGCTCGATTTGATGCAAGATTGCATCAACAGCCTGTTGATCGACAGGTTTGGAAGCTACCTCTTCAAGTATCTTGAATACACCATTTTTAAACTCTTCTGCATGTTCAGGGTTAGAACCTTGAACTGCACAATAGAAGGTCATTTCAAAGTTAGAATCATCTACGCCCAAAAATGGACCAGTCGACTGGGCATAGCCACAGGTTTCCAGATAGTGACGCAGTGGTGAGGCTGAATCTTCCAACAAGATGCCTTCTACCAGACGCATTCCCAGACGTAATTTAATTTCACTGGCTTCAGGCAATAACCAGGATAAAACATGATAGGTTTTATCTTTCAGATCTTCGGCATCTACAGCATAGGTATCTGTTACGGCAATTGGCGCGGTCAAACGTGTTACCGGCGTAGAATACAGTGTTTCGCCTTTTTCAAATTTGAACAATGCCAGATTTTCAAACTGCTCCTGAAGTTCAAAAGCTGATTTATTACCAAAGGTCATAAATACTGCATTACTTGGGTGATAATGTGATTTATAGAAATCCACCAGTTCTTCATAGCTGAGGTCTGGAATATCTTTAGGATCACCGCCCGAATTATAATGATAGGTCGTATCCGGGAATAAATAATGCGCCAAAGTATGATAAAGCTGATCTGAAGGCGAGCTCATCGCCCCTTTCATTTCATTAAAAACCACACCTTTATAGACCGGTTCGCCATTTTCAAACTCGATACGAATCCCTTCCTGAGCAAAATCCAGCGGATTCAGGTTCGCAGCAAACGCTGCATCCATATACACTTCCAGCAGGTTCTGGAAATCTTTGCTGTTCTGGGTTGCAAACGGATAAGCGGTCCAGTCCGCTGCCGTAAATGCGTTCATGAACGTATTCAGTGAACGGCGAATCATCAGGAAAAATGGATCGCGCACCGGGAATTTTTCTGAGCCACATAATGCAGTATGCTCCAGAATATGCGCTTCTCCCTTGGAATCCATGGGCTGGGTGCGAAAAGCCACCAGAAAGACATTTTCATCATGATTGGTCGCCAAATGATAATGGGTGGCGCCAGTCACTTTATGCTTATATTCAGACACAGCAATGTCTAAAGCTTCAACATGTTGTTGACGTACCAACTGAAACGCAGGATGTACAGTTTGAGAAATGGTTTCAGTGACATCTACAGTCATGCGATCTCCTAATATTTAAATTAAAAATAACTGATCGCATTATAGCTGTAGTTGTTTAAATTATTCACTGAGAAATCCAATGATTTTGATCGAATTCAGTAAACTTGATTATTTAAAATGATAAATCATCAAATTCACTTGAATCAGACTTTTAAATCATCTGAGGATACTGATCGAAGTTCTAGATCAGGTATTTGAAGTAGTTATAGTTTGGATGACTTTCTACAAAAACATAGTTCTGTTTCTGATAAAAGCTCGCAGCCTGTTTAATATCGGTATGCAAGCAAAGTGCTGAATAATGCGGACGTGCCAGCTGTTCCAGATAAACAAGAAGCTGTTTGCCGACCCCATGCTGGCGATATTTTGGATGTACATAGAAGCGGCGCACACGGCCAATGCGCTCCTCAACACCATTGTCACCCCATTGCTGATTGAGGCCCCCGCAGGCAATCAGTCTGTCACCGTCATAAGCACCCACCAAAAACTCGTTGGCATGGCTAAAGCAGTTTTTCCCCGTACGATATTCTTCAATCAACTTGTCAATTAATTCGTAACCTTCCTTACGCGCGAGTATGGCCAGTTTTTCAATCTGATCCGGTAGTTCTTTAGCAGTTACAATCTTAATTTCCATATATGCACACTATTTGAAATTGTGGTGAGGAGATACGCTTGCAGAACTTGATGCAAAGCCTCTTACCTTATAAATAAAACAAGACTCTCAAATCAATGGCTGTACAACTCATTGCATAAAAATAGTTCAGAAACTCGACCAAAGATAATCCAGAATGAATTGTATTATATAAATTTTCTTTGAAAAAAGTTCAGCAAACTACAGCAATCCCGAGTGATGGTGTAAACTTACGACTTTCATTTTTTAATGTGATCTTAGAATATGGCAACTGTTGATCTTTTTGCAATTGGAAATGCGCTGATTGACCAAGAATTTAAAGTTTCTGATGAATTTTTAACTGCACAGCATTTGCAAAAAGGCACCATGCAACTTGCAGATGGTGAAACTCAGGCAAGCCTCTATCAAAACCTAAGAGACACTCAAATTTATAAAGGTCAGGCATCTGGCGGTTCTGCTGCCAATACCACGGTGGCTTTTGCTGCACTGGGGAGTCCGGCATTTTATGCTTGCCGCGTCGGAAATGATGATTTAGGACATATTTATCTAAACGGTTTAAATGAAGCCGGCATTCAAACTACGCCTAAATCGATCAGTCAAGGTGTAACAGGTACCTGTATGGTGCTGGTCAGCCCGGATTCTGAACGTACCATGCATACTTATCTGGGAATTACAGCTGAACTGACCGATGCACAGATTGACTTTGAGCCATTAACTACAGCGAAATGGCTGTATATCGAAGGCTATTTATCCACTTCAGACACTGCACGTCAGGCAGTAAAACAGGCACGTGAAATTGCGAAAGCCAATGGCGTTAAAATCGCCTTGACGCTCTCTGACCCGGCTATGGTGCAATATGCGCGTACCGGTCTGGATGAAATGATTGCCGAAGGTGTCGATCTTTTATTCTGTAATGAACAAGAAGCATTGATGTATACCCATACTGACACCATTGATGCTGCTTTAGTGAAATTAAAGACTTTAAGTCAATCCGTTGTCATTACATTGGCATCCAAAGGTGCGCTTATTTCAAACAATAGAGAGACCTTTACTGTACCAGGTCGCGCCATTCAGGCAGTAGATACCAATGGTGCAGGTGATGCCTTTGCAGGCGCTTTCCTGTATGCCTTAAATGCCAATCTTGGTTTTAAGACGGCTGCAGAACTGGCGGTTTTAATTTCAAGTAAAGTGGTTTCCCAGTTTGGTCCACGTCTGGCGGTTGCAGACTATGCAGCCTTATTAGAAAATTTCCAGAAGGAATGTGCTTAATGTATAAAATTTGCTTGACTGAAGACATCCCGGAGCGCGAAGCACGCTCTTTTGAGACTCCGAATGGCGATACGATTTTCATCACCCAGCGTGATGGTGCATTCTACGCCTATCAGAACGTCTGTCCGCACTTGCAGGTAGAACTGGAGTTTCTGGAAAACCAGTTCCTGGATCGTGATCAGGAATTCATTGAATGCTCTACCCACGGTGCACTGTTCATGGTTGAAAGCGGTGAATGTATTTCCGGGCCTTGTCAGGGGCAATCACTTGAAAAAGTAGAGATTACGGTGCATTCTGATGGCGGGATTTATCTTACAGAATAAGACTTAATGGATTTTGCCATGCCAGCTTTTTTGCTCGACTACAACCTTATGCCTTTTCATTTGAGTCTGGTCTTGATCTTTGTGTTTGGCATGGCAAAAACTTCTGCTTTTTATTTTGGGCTTCAATCCAAAAAACTCTTTAAATGCATTCCGTCTTATGACTTCGCTTATCTTGATGTCCTGAATGTCAAATTTTCCAAAATCCTGATCATCCTTTTCTTTTTGATGAATTTTAGCTTTTCCGGCTATTTACTGCAATTCCTGATCTATTCTCAGGAAATGGAATTCTTGCCAGCTTATTATCTGATTTTACCGGCTTTAATTATTGCCAGCTTTTTTACTGTGTTTATGATCCATTGTCTGGATCAGGTGATTCCTCCAAAATACAAAAAAAATCATGTCAATCTACTCGGACGACTCGCAACCATTTCAAGTGGTAATGCACGTCCAGGTTTTTCAGCCCAAGCCCGGGTACGTGACGAATATGGCCAGATCCACTATGTACAGGTTGAACCTGAATTTGGTGAACTGGAATTTCAGTCCCAAATTATTTTAATTCGAGTAAGAAAATCACATTATATTGCCAAAAAAATCTGTCAATCGAATCAGCTGTTTAGTCTGAACCTGGACTAAATCACTTTAAAACTTTAGGGTGGGTTGAGGTTTGTAGTAGGTAATTTGTGCTATAAAGACTGCCAAATATAAGCTAAAACTACTGCACTCTGACAATTATGTTTTAGCTTGTCATATCGAGTAGAAAGTCTTCATTTTACATTCGCTATTTCTTTAAGTAATAAATTTCAACAAACTCTAATGATTTCAATTTCTCATAAAAAATCCCACCTATGGGCGGGACTTTTTTATCTATCTAATTTATTTTTTCAAAAAGCTGGAAACCATATTCATGACATTCTGAATATCTTGATTGGCCTCCTGTGTACTGGTCTGTTCCCCTTGAGGAGTTAACGAGTCAATAATCTGCGGTAAGACCTGGGAGATTGCACTATAAATATCCTGCTTAGGCGCTTGAGTCTGCTGGGCGACGTCTTCAATGTCCTGATCATCAAACAGGCTTTGTACTTGCTGTGGATCGACCTGTGCATTTTCGCCTGGAGCTGTAGAGACCCAATCATCGACCTGGCTGTTTAATCCTTGGCCTTTTAACTTGTCCAGCGCTCCCTGCAAACCGCCCTGCTTTTGAATCCAGGCCAAAACCAGCGGTAACACTGCAATCAATAAACTTTTGGCGGAGCTTCCACTCGATTGGGATGTCCGCGTAGCAGATTGATTATTGCCAAACTGACTTAATACTGAACCTAGAATTGCACCCAGACCGTTTTGCTGATTTTGAGCCTGATTTGTCTGATTCCCCAATCGCCCCAATACCGATCCTAAAATGTCAACCAACCCATCTTGTTGCTGTGACTGCTGCCGAGACTGGGATTGCCCGCCTCCCAGCGCCTGCTTAGCCAGCATTTCGATAATATTACTGAGATTGGTCATATTACTTTCCTACCGATGCGTTCTTTCTTTATTATAGCATACGGTTCTATAACTCCTTGTCTTTCAGTATTTTGTTAATATTTGCAATATTAATCCAATTCTTATCTCACCTTCATGTTACCAACGATATTTATCCCAGTTTTCAGGATTGGCCCAAAACTTTGAATTAAGCCAGTCAGGCACAAGCTTATAAGTCAAAATATTGAATTGCCAAAGCTCAAGACCACCTTCCCCACGCTGATAATTCAATTGGGTTAAACCCAAAGCCCTGAGAAGTTTTTGATCTTGGGTATGGCAGATGACCAGCAAACGCTTGGCAAATAAATCACGCATTTTTACCAAAATTTGACTTTTCTGCTGCTCTAGCAATACCCATATTTCAGGTGCAGCCAGCATCACCACTGCCAGATCATAGCGCTGTTGAAAAGGCAGATTTAAAACCTCAGATACGCTAAAATGGTGCCATTGAATGGATTGCTGAAATTGAAGTCGGGTTAAATCCTGCCCAATGCAAATCGCAGTATGAATTGGCTGTTCCTGTGCAAAATCATCTAGCATAGCAATGATGACATTTTGTTCAGCCATAACTGCACCCCTATGATTTAAGTGAGTAATTTTATGGAATTTCAGGGCATTTGCCAGAAAATGCATGTCGGTCTCAAAGATCTAAATGTAACTGATCAAAATACCCAACGGGCAAATGTTGAATATAAATTAATATTAGATGGATCTCAAATTAACCTCCCGTTTCAATTGGGCCAGGAAATCGAAATTGAATGGACAGGCAATATTTACTGTGTGTCTTGTGGTACTAAAACCTCCAAGTCTTTTTCTCAAGGTCACTGCTTTAAATGCTTTAAAACCAAAGCTTCATGTGATATGTGCATCATGAAGCCAGAAACCTGCCATTATCATTTAGGGACCTGCCGGGAAGATGAATTTGCACAGAATGTCTGCTTTCAACCCCACATTGTTTATCTGGCAAATTCTAGCGGCTTAAAAGTCGGCATTACCCGCCTTAACCAGATGCCTACCCGCTGGTTAGATCAGGGCGCTACCCAAGCCTTACCGATTATGAAAGTGGGCTCACGCCGTCTTTCCGGTAAACTAGAAGTCATGTTTGGCAGTCAGGTAGCTGACAAAACTGACTGGCGTAAACTTTTAAAAGGTGAAGCTGCGCCGCTTAATCTACCTGAGGTCCGCGAGCAACTGATTGAAGAGTTTGCACCAAAAATTCAGACGATCCGTGAAGAATTTCATCAGAACTTCGAGTTTAATGAAACGATTGAAGTACTTGAAGATGAACCGGCTCGCGAATTCATTTATCCTGTCGAGCAATATCCAGAAAAGATCAAATCCCACAACCTTGACAAGACCCCGGTGATTCGTGGAAAGCTGCAAGGTATTAAGGGTCAATACCTGATTCTGGATACGGGCGTGATCAATATCCGCAAATATACCGGCTATGAACTCATTATTCGGACTGAGTAATGTATTACAAAGGGAGCTTGCTCCCTTTACTTATGATCCAGGTACAGCAGCCTGCTCAAACAGTTATGATTAAATCAACTCCGAAATAGTAAATTGCTGAGCAACATATGAAAAATTCCTCCTAGCTCCATCAAAATTGGCTTAATGATAATCTCTAACACGCCTGATCAGCTTGATTTGGTCTGGTGGTGGAGAAGAGTTTAATACCTGTTTTAAAACAAACTCAAAATAAGATATTTTTTTCTTTTGGTTATTGATGTAGACAGGCTTGACTACATACCTCAAGCCATCAAAGGACTGTTACTAAGTCTGATTTTTCTAATTAGCAGACACCCTAAATCCAGGACAATAAAAAACCAGCCCTTAGGCTGGTTTTTTTAGAGGAAAATTTTTATTTAATTTTCGCATGAGACTTTAAGTAACGTGTATAGTCATCAAATTCCTGCTGACCACGTAATTGACGATACAGTTCTACCAGCTCATTACGCTGTTCGGCACTTAACACATCAATTGGATTTTTCTTCACTTCAGAAACCGCAACCACCACCAGCTCATTTGGCATATGTGCCGTAGTAACCGACCAATGACCGGCCTTTGGTGGTGTTACACTGAAGGCTGCACGCTGAACATCACGTTTTAGCAAACCTTCAGCACGGGTATAGATACCTACATCTTCAAAGACCAGGTTGCCTTTTGTCACAGCCGCTGCTGGCTTGGTTCTAAACTCATCCAAAGTCTTCTGAATTTTTGCTTTTGCCGCATTCAGTGCTTTTTCTTCAATCAATTTTGCAGTTACATGAGGTTTAGCTTCTGCCAACGTTTGCTCGCCTGCTGCATGATAATCACGTACCTTAATCCAGACCACATCGCCATTGTTTAACTGGATACTGGAAGAGGCATTGCGATCGCCATTTTTGACATCCTCATTAAACAGCTTCACTTTAACAGCAGCATCGCTCAGAAGTGGATCACGCGTCGCCAGCGTCACACCTTTGGCACTTTGAACCTGCACTCCTTTTACTTCCTGCGCCACCACTTCTAAAGAATCCGAGCTAACAATCATATCGTTTAAGCTATTCACAGTATCCGAGAACGCGTTGGATTTTTTAGTTGCCAGAACCTCTTCAGACAAACGTGCTTTCTGAGACTCAAAAGATGGTACCGCAATCTCTGGAAGAGTGACAGAAATCAGATGATACCCGTTCTCTGTTTTTACTGGAGCAGACACTTGTCCAGATTTCAAAGAAGCTACAGCCTGATCAAATGTCGCCCCAAATACACCTGCTTCATAAACAGCAATTTCACCACCCTTCGACTTAGACTCTGGATCTTCAGAATATTGTGCCGCTGCTTGTGCAAAACTGGTTCCTGCGTTGATTTTGGCAGCAACCTCAGCAGCAAGCTTTTTAGCTTCCGCATCGCTACGATTATCCGTGGTGATCAAGACATGTTTCACTTCAGGTTTAATATTCTGCTTTTGTGCTGCGACAAATGCATCATATGCCTGCTTTAACTCAACATCTGTAACTGCCAGACTTTCAGCCGCAATATTCTCAGGCTTCAGTACCACATAGTCGACATCTACCGTAGTTGGCTGTGTAAAAATAGCTTTATGCTTTTCATAATAAGCAGCAACTTCAGCCTCAGTAACTTTGACATCTTTTTTATAACTTTCCAGACTGATACTGGCAATGTGAATCTGGCGCTGTTCCGTTTGCAAATCAGCAATCTGCTGAATATCAACACGACTAACCAGCGGATAATCCACAAAAGTTGAGGACAGCATTTTCAATGCATGATCTGTACGCAGGCTTTCGATCAAAGCATTGTTGGTCATCCCAATCGATTTCAGGTAGTTTTCATATAAAGCCTGTGAAAACTGACCATTTTGCTGAAAAGTTTGCTGCTGGGCAATCATCTGTTCAATTTGCTCTTTGCTCAGACTAATACCCAGTTTTTCAGCCTGCTGCAAAAGCAGGGTACGTGCTATTAAAGTATCTTTGGCTTTCTGCTCGATGAAACTTTGATTTAACAGGGTTTCATCGCCATTGGTATAGCTTAAATATTGTTGTTTGAATGATTTTGTTAGTGACTCTAATTCTTTTTGAGAGATGTCAGTCCCATTGACTGAGCTTACAGCATCAGAACTCCCGCCGCTAAAATATCCTTCAATACCTACAAGTGCTAAAGGGGTCAAGAATAGAACGAGCAAGACTTTGCCCAACCAACCCTTAATAACTTTACGAAAAGCTTCCATAAGTATTCCAATATTTTATTTGCAAGGGATTTTAACCGAAAATACCCATTGAATGAACGTGTTAATCATGAAATTGCATCTATCAATAAAAAACGCGCCAAGAAGGCGCGTTTTATCGCTAGGTAGACTTAAGCTACAGCGTCTTTCAAGCCTTTACCTGCTTTAAAGCTAGGCACTTTGCTTGCTTTAATTTCAAGAGTCGCACCAGTTTGCGGGTTACGACCAGTACGTGCAGCACGCTCTTTTACACCGAAAGTACCAAAACCCACTAGAGTTACAGTATCACCAGCTTTTAAAGCCTCAGTAACAGAAGCAATTGTAGCATCTAAAGCTTTACCTGCGTCAGCCTTAGATAATCCCCCTTTTTCTGCAATTGCATCAATTAATTCCGATTTATTCATGAAAATTACGTCCTCTTAATATCGTTTATATAAGGTTCAAGAATTTGTTTAAATTGCCATAACGCCTTTATAGCAATGCTTTAGGTATAAACGCAATACTTATGAGCCTCTTTTTTTTCAAAAAACATGCGAAAAAAACAATGAATAATAAAGAAAGTCATTTCATTGAGGTTTTTTTCGTTATTTCCTTCTGTAATTTTTCCTGCTCTGCTGTCAGTTGATCAACTTTGGCATGCAATTGAAGGATTAGACGTTCCAGATGCTGTACATCCTTCAATGTCACCAATCCTATCCGATTCAATGAATGATGAACAGAGTGGTCGATCAATTTATCGACTTTATCTTTAGTCTCGGTTACCGACTCTTTAGCCTTCTCTGATACCCTTTCAACAGTCTGATCAGCAATGTCAGCGGTTTTGGATTCCAGCTCCTCTCCAACCTTGACCAAGGAATCAAACAGCTTATTGCCTTCTTCTTCTGCCCGTGAAAATGCACCTAATCCTGCCAGCCAGATTTGCTTGGTATATTTGCGAAAATCCAGCATCGACCTGCGCTCTACTGACGATCTGGACTTATTCTTCGCTGTTTTATCGCTCAGCTCTGTAACTGTATCTTGTGTCGTTTTTATTTTATCCATGAACACGACTCCTGCTTATTTTCTGTGTAAATATTATAAAATTATCTACAAAATCACTGCATAATAGCAAATTCAGGGCTTGATAGATTTGCTAAACTGTTCTACAAAGCAATTTATTTCAACTCTAATTTGATTTAACCCTAAAACCTTTCCACGAGCAGGAAGCTTTTTCATTTTATTTTTCAGGTAAGGATTGGTCGTATTTATGAGCGAATCGCAACAAAGTCAAACTCAACCGCATTTGTTGCTCACGATGACTTTGATCGTTTTAGAGACAATATTTACGTTTATCCTCCAACATGACCGCGTTGTTGCATTGCAGGCAAAAAAGTTTGTAGAGGAAAAGATCACCATTAAAATCAATAGTTATGTTCCCTATTTTGATTTTTATGTACAATTCACTGCCAATGGTTTGCTGTTCGATTATAAAGCCTCAGGCCGTGTGATCGATCTGGATGTACGCACCACTCTCCTTGACCTGATTAAAATTTTTATTTTTGGTAATCGTAAAAGCATTCACAGAATGCGCATTGATGGCGACCAAATATTAAAAGACGAATTTCGTGATTTAGTAACTTTATTTAGTTTGCCCAAAGTGCTCTCAGACTGGAAACACTGGTTATCTGAACCGCCTTCCAATGAAGCAGACATTATCAGCTCGAAAAAACGGATTGCACCACTTTTAAGAAAAATTGAAGAGCAGCGCTCCAAGATTAATACACTTCAGGTCGAAGTAAAACAGTACCGCAATCGTATTAAACGTATAGAGCGCCGCCAGAAGCATATTAATCTTGTTTTTGCGTGTATTACCTTAGTTTTAATTGCGTTATTAGTATATAATTGGCTGAATATGTAATTGTTTCTTTTTTCAGTAAATTAAATACACATATCCAGCATAAAAATAACTTGACTAATTTAGTCGGGATTCATAAAATCGATACATCTAGTCTAACTATGTGTATCGAATCATGCGCCTAACCACTCGCGGTCGCTACGCAGTGACTGCTTTACTTGATCTAGCTTTGCAGCCATCTGAAAAAACGATTACGCTCGCTGAAATTGCAGCACGTCAAACCATTTCTGTTGCTTATCTTGAGCAGTTATTTGCAAAACTTAAGCGCCATGGCTTAGTTTCAAGTGTTCGCGGAGCGAATGGTGGTTACCATTTAGCGCGTAATGCAGATGAAATCACTGTATTAGCAATTATTGAAGCTGTAAATGAAACAGTTGATGCTACTCGCTGTGACCATAAAGGCAACTGCCAGAATGGAGCGATGTGCCTGACTCATGATTTATGGCAAGAACTCTCCCATCACATAGCCGATTATCTCGCGAAAATCTCACTGGCTGATCTGGTCGCACGTGACAACGTACAAACCGTGTCATTACGCCAAAACTCACCAAATTTTGATTCAGACCTTTTATCGGTTACAGGTATTTGACATGAAACGTCCGATTTATCTTGACTATGCAGCAACAACCCCGGTAGATCCTCAAGTTGCAGAACGTATGATGGAATGCTTAACTTTCGAAGGCACCTTCGGTAATGCGGCATCCCGTTCACATGCTTATGGCTGGCAAGCGGAAGAAAAAGTTGAATACGCACGTGAACAGGTGGCGAATTTAATTAAAGCAGACCCGCGTGAAATCGTTTGGACTTCAGGCGCAACCGAATCTGATAACCTTGCACTTAAAGGTGTTGCACATTTCTATGCATCGAAAGGCAAGCACATCATTACTTCTAAAATTGAGCATAAAGCTATTTTAGATACATGTCGTGAACTAGAATCTGAAGGTTTCGAAATAACCTATCTTGAACCCCAACCAAAAACAGGTTTAATCACACCGGAAATGGTTCAGGAAGCTCTTCGCCCAGATACTATTCTTGTTTCCCTGATGATGGTAAATAACGAGATTGGCACGGTGACTGATGTTGCCACAATTGGTGAAATCACTCGCGCTAACAAAGTATTCTTCCACGTGGACGCAGCTCAGGCTGCGGGCAAGGTCGAAATTGACCTATCTACCTTAAAAGTAGATTTAATGAGTTTCTCGGCTCACAAAATCTATGGTCCTAAAGGTATAGGCGCCCTGTTTGTACGTCGTAGCCCACGTGTACGCTTAAAAGCAGAAATGCACGGTGGCGGTCATGAACGAGGTATGCGTTCTGGTACGCTTGCAACTCACCAGATCGTTGGTATGGGTGAAGCATTTGAACTGGCAGGTAAAAACCTGGAATCTGAGCAAGCACGTTTACGTATATTACGTGACAAGCTCTGGAATGGCCTGCAAGACCTTGAGCAGGTATTCCTGAACGGCCATCCGACTCAAAACGTCGCCAACTATCTAAACGTAAGCTTTAACTTCGTTGAAGGTGAATCTTTAATGATGGCTCTGAAAGATGCAGCAGTATCTTCAGGTTCAGCATGTACTTCTGCGACGCTAGAACCGTCTTATGTATTACGTGCATTAGGTTTATCTGACGAGCTTGCACATAGTTCGATCCGCTTCAGCTTTGGTAAATACACCACTGAAGAAGATATCGATCATGTTTTAACTATCACTAAAGCTGCTGTTGAGAAATTACGTGAACTTTCTCCGCTTTGGGATATGTACAAAGAAGGTATCGACCTTTCTACTGTTGAATGGGCTGAGCACTAATTTTTGAGCTTGAGATAGCCATCTAAGTATTGCTATCTCATTGATAAAAAATTTTAAATCCCCATATTTAATATTAAGGCTGACCCCGAGTTTTGGAGAAGCAACATGGCTTATAGCGAAAAAGTAATTGATCATTACGAAAACCCTCGTAATGTTGGTATTTTAGATAAAAATGCTGAAAACGTTGGTACAGGTATGGTCGGTGCACCAGCGTGTGGCGACGTAATGCGTTTACAGATTCAAGTAAACAATGAAGGCGTCATTGAGGAAGCACGTTTTAAAACGTATGGTTGTGGTTCTGCAATTGCTTCCAGCTCTTTGGTGACTGAGTGGTTGAAAGGTAAAACTCTAGACCAAGCACAAGCGATCAAAAACATTGATATCGCCAATGAACTGGCCCTTCCACCGGTTAAAGTTCACTGCTCTGTACTGGCTGAAGATGCGATTAAGGCAGCTGTCGAAGATTATCGCAATAAACAGTCTAAGGCTTGATCCTTCGTTTTTTAAAGAAAGATTTATGGAGTTTTCATGATCAATTTAACTGAAAATGCTGCAACTCATATCAGCAATTACCTCAAAAATCGCGGTAAGGGTGAAGGCATTCGCGTTGGTGTGAAAACTTCAGGCTGTTCTGGCTTGGCTTATGTACTCGAATTCGTCGATGAAATCGATACACATGATCAGGTCTTTGAACAGTTTGGCGTTAAAGTATTCATTGACCCGAAAAGTCTGGTTTATCTTGATGGTCTGGAAATGGACTATGTCAAGAATGGCCTTAATGAAGGTTTTGAGTTTAACAACCCGAACAAAAAAGGTGAATGTGGGTGTGGTGAGTCTTTCACAGTCTAATCATAGCCGCTCTACCTTATACAATTAAAACAGTGTAGTTCACACTGTTTTAATTGTATTTATACATTATTTTTTTGCCCATTAATTGCGGATTTCACCTCCCATGAATCATTTTGAGCTGTTCAATCTTCCCGTAGCACTCGATATTGATTTGGCTTCTTTAAAAACAGCGTTTTTAAAGTTACAGCAACAATATCACCCGGATAAAGCTGAAGACAAAGATCAAGCATTGATTAAATCAAGTGAAATCAATCAGGCCTTCAAAATCCTGTCTGCTGTTGATAGCCGTGCCGCCTATCTGCTCTCGTTAAAGAAACAAGATTATCATCTCGATCAATCGATCAGTGATTTTGAATTCTTGCAGGATGCACTGGATATCCGGGAACAACTCGATGATGCAATATCTGCAGAAGAGCTGGCTTCTCTAAAAGTTGAAGTCCAGCAATGGATTGATGGTCTGGTCCGTGAATTCAAGATTGACTACACAGATGAAGACTGGGCTGAAGCTCGTGATACAGTGCGCAAATTACGCTTCTTTGTTAAAGTCATGGCCGACATCGACAAGGCAGAAGACCGCCTTCTGGATGATGACAGCTTTGACCTTGATGATTTTTGATTTTCCTCTTTAATTTTAACGTGCAAAGGATGTAATACGATGGCTCTCTTGCAGATCGCAGAACCAGGTCAATCAAATGCACCACATGAACACCGCATTGCGATTGGTATCGATTTAGGCACCACCCACTCTTTGGTTGCCACGGTTCTTTCAGGTAAAGCCAAAGTACTTAATGATGAACAAGGTCGTGTATTACTTCCTTCTATCGTTCATTATTCAGAGCAAAGCACTCAGTACGGCAATGACGCTGTACCTTTTATTACCACTGATCCTCAAAATACGATTGTCTCCATAAAACGTTTTATGGGTCGCTCAAAAGCAGATATTAAATTTCAGCATCCTTATGCCTTGGTCGGCGAAGCCAATGAAATGCCCGCCTTTGAAACTGCACAAGGCCGTAAAACGCCAGTCGAAATTTCAGCTGAAATTTTAAAGCAACTATTAAACCGTGCTGAATCGAGCCTGCAAAATCCTATCAATGGTGCAGTCATTACCGTTCCTGCCTATTTTGATGAAGCACAACGCCAGGCAACACGTGATGCTGCCCAGCTTGCCGGTTTGAATGTTTTACGCTTGTTAAACGAGCCAACTGCTGCAGCGGTTGCCTATGGTCTGGACCAGGAAAGCAACCTCAGTACCGACCGCAACTATGTCATTTATGATCTGGGTGGCGGTACATTCGACGTTTCAATTTTGCGTTTTGCTCAAGGTGTATTTGAAGTTCTGGCCACGGGTGGTCATACGGCACTTGGTGGTGATGACCTGGATCGGCTAATTGTCAAATGGGCAAAGAAAGAACTTCATATTGAAACGCTAAGTGATGCAGAACATGCTCACTTCGTGGTTGCAGCTCGTAAAGCCAAAGAAGCCCTATCAAATGCTGATTCTGTTGAGTTAAAGCTACTGGATCAGGCCTTAACGCTTGACCGCCCTACTTTTGAAGGCATTATCAAAGTTGCGCTGGACAAAACCATTAGCGTTTGTAAACGTGTACTGCGTGATGCCAAGCTAGAACTGGATGATATTCAAAACGTTGTTCTTGTAGGGGGGTCTACCCGCTCCTATGCCGTTCAGAAAGCAGTGCGTGAGGTCTTTAACCAGGAACCCTTATGTACTATCAACCCGGATGAAGTGGTTGCAATTGGTGCCTCGATTACAGCGAATCAGCTGATTGGCAACAGTAAAGACGGTTCTTTATTATTAGATGTAACACCTTTGTCCTTAGGTCTTGAAACCATGGGCGGACTGGTTGAGCGTTTAATTTCACGCAATACTGCAATTCCGGTTGCACGCCGTCAGGAGTTTACCACCTATCAGGATGGCCAGACGGCCATGTTAATTCACGTGGTGCAAGGTGAGCGCGATCTGGTAGAACATTGCCGCAGTTTAGGCCGCTTTGTACTGCATGGTATTCCTCCGATGACCGCAGGTCAGGCACGTATTGAAGTCACCTTTCAGGTCGATGCCGATGGTCTGTTAACCGTTTCTGCCAAGGAAATGACTTCGGGTGTAAGCGCACAAATTGACATCAAACCCTCTTATGGTTTATCAAGCGAAGATACCGAGCGTCTGCTTTTAGAAGGTTATCAGTTTGCAGAGGAAGATAAAAATCTTCGTCATTTGCAGGAAACCAAGGTAGAAGCACAGCGTGAACTTGAAGCACTGGTTCAGGCCTTGAAAGTAGATGCACATTTAATGTCTGAACAGCAACTTGCGGAGCTGACTGCTGCGCAGACTCGGCTTGAAGCAGAGCTGCAAGGCGATGATGTCAGAACCATTGAATCTGCGGTTGAACAGCTTAAAATACATAGTGATGCCTTTGCTGCACTGCGTATGAATCAACATATTGATGCTGCCCTGAAAGGCACCAAACTCGACGACTGGTCAAACTCAAACTAATTTAAGGTAAAGACTATGCCACGTATTAAAGTTCTTCCTCATGCGCAAATTTGTCCAGAAGGTGCGGAGTTTGACGTTGAACAAGATGCAAATTTGTGCGAAAGCCTGTTAAAAAATGGAATCAAGATTGAACATGCCTGTGATATGTCATGTGCATGTACCACCTGTCATGTGATCGTACGTCGCGGCTTTGACAGCCTTGAAGAAATGAATGATGTGGAAGCTGACCTGCTGGATCGTGCCTGGGGTCTTGAACCTGATTCTCGCTTGTCTTGTCAGGTTAAAATAGTCGATGAAGATCTGGAAGTTGAAATTCCAAAATACACGATTAACCACGCTTCTGAAAACCATTAAAATATCCAAATAAAAAACCACGCTTCGGCGTGGTTTTTTCATTCTTAGATTAGCATCTGAAGTAAAACACTATGTGGCTGTCATACTACCTGACTCGGACTCTTAAAGCCGAGTTTTTTCTTGAGCAAATAAATATAATGCATGATACAACTTTGACTGTGATCGGTCAGAAGTAGAATGCCCGTTCATCTTACTTCCTTCCAATAATTTAATCTCTGTTGCACTTCCTTTGAAGCCTAAGATTGATCACATGGTTTTAAAAAGTGGAGCAATCTGAGCTTTATGATATTTAGCTTGCTATCTGATTGTTTCAGGCGACACAGTTTCAATTACTTCATCTTCAAGTTTTAACTTCACAATACCCTGTGAATTTGTCAGTTTCTGCTGGGTTTCAATCCGCTTGATCATTCTTTCCAGAACTTCAATCAGGTTCGGATAATCAAAGTTTTGTACTTCATCCAGATTAAGCAGTAAATGAAAGCCTTTATATTCATAATCAAACCAGCGCTGATACTCCACCTTTTGAAAAGCATATCTTTCCATCACTTGCCAGGTTCTTACGGGTGCTTTGATCCCCTTCAGGAAAATCGGTTTTTTCGGTGCACACAGATAATCATTTTTGATCAAATTATGAGTATCATCTGAAATCAGAATTTCATCTACTTCTGCCGCACTTTGTAATCGGGCCGCAAGATTAGCATCTCGTCCTACAATGGTATAAGCCATGCGGTGATTAGCCCCATAATTGCCTACGTGACAATAACCGGTTGAAATCCCCATACGGATATGCAAAGGTGGATAACCCATTTTAACCCAGCGTTCGCGCAGCAATTTCATTTGTTGACGCATAGCCAGTGCCATTTCCAGACAGTTTTTGGCATCCTGCTCGACTCCTTCCGAGTTTGGATCACCAAAGAAAATCAGAATGGCATCCCCCATGAATTTATCGACAGTTGCCTCATATTTTTTGGCAATTTCAGTCATATGACTTAAATAGTCATTGAGCAGGAAAGCCAGGTCATCCGGAATCAGGGTTTCAGAAAGTTCAGTAAAGCCTTGAATATCCGAAAAGAAAATAGTCAGTTTTTTACGCTTGTATTCGATTTTTGCCTCAGATTCACCTTTCATGATCGATTGCCACAGCTGGACTGGCGCATAGCGGCTCAGCTGGTTGGCGAACTCCATATAACGGTTCATCTGGTCAAAATAGTGATTTTTCTTTTTAGTCATGTATTGCACACGACCACTTTGATAAAAACTTCCCACCCCAAAATACATCATCAGGCAGATAAAGCCCAGAATAGTCAGCTCACTACTACTCTGTTCAAAATAATTACCCAACCCAAAAACCAGAATAGCAGACAGGTAAAATACTGTCGTTCCAATAAGACTGGCCAGCGTCGACATTAAAAATGAGATCTTGTTACTGATTGCCGTATATAACAGTGCGGAAAGGCCCAGGAAAGAAAGAACCAGATCCAGATGTACTGCTGCGAGCACCACCGAGACCACAGCCACATCAATAATAAAAAACACATTACGCTTGATGTTGGAGTTATAGCGATAGGTCAGCCACTGCGACAGCTTAGGACTAAGCAGTAGCAGTAGAACCAGCAGAAAAGGGATAAAAATCTGGTAACTGGTATCTGGAACAGTTTGGTGATAGACGACCAGCACCAGAGACAACATGATATATCCCATCAAGCGATGAAAATATTCAAAGCGTCTTGGTTCTTGATGCATCCAGTCGTCTAATTGCACTCAATCACTCTCTTAGGTCTATATCCATGAATGGACTATAGTAGCCTGCATGAATCAGTCCATACGCCAATCGAATGGCATATCGCCCTGACCACGTAACGCCAGCATCAGGGTCTGGCGCATATGTGCCAATACTTCATTATTATAAGGCACCGCCGGTGTACCCCATACCGGTTTAGGCCATGCCACATCGTTCTGATAACGAACCACATGATGAAAATGCAATTGCGGCACCATATTACCCAGCGCAGCCACATTCATTTTATCAGCACGAAATACGCGGGAAAGCTGACTAGATAACCAGCTTGACTCACGCAGGAACTGTTCCTGGTCAGCTTGGCTTAATTCATATAATTCGGTAACGCCCGGTACACGTGGTACCAGAATGAGCCACGGAAATTGCATATCATTCATCAAACGACATGTTGACAAAGGAAAGTCGCCTACAAAAAACGTATCTTGAGCAAGTTGTGGATGCAAACTAAACATATCTTTATAAATGATGCAAAATTAGAATGATGACCAATACTATCATATCCAATTAGGACTGAGTATTATCCTCAGTCACATTCGGGGCAATTTTGTATGATTTATTCAGTACAAAATACCAATCATCTCTTTCAATAATTGCCTGAAAAAACAGCGCAGTATTCACACGCGTATTCAGATGGAACAGCGTGTGAATCTGTCTCCTGTCTGAGACTGCAAATTTCAATGCAGCTGTATTAATAAACTCTCCAGCAAATCACTGATGAACTGGATCCGTTTTAGATAATCTTCCAGCATGACCATGATTTTCAGGCGCTGCCCTCCATCCATCCTAAAGTAGGTTGGATGTTTCTGCATCATCTGGATAATACTCATTGCTTGCACCGGCGTATCTGGCGCAAACTCGATATGTCCGCCATGAGCGCTGACATCAATCTTGGTAATGCCAAGCTGTTCAGCTTTAAGACGCAGCTGATGGACAGCAAATAACTGTTTGACGGGTTGTGGAGGAATACCAAAACGGTCGATCAGTTCCATACGGATATTGTCGAGCTTTTCCTGAGTATCGGTATTACTGATGCGTTTATAGAACAATAAGCGCTGATGCACATCACCGAGATACTCATCTGGAATCAAAGCTGGCATATGCAGGTTGATTTCCGCAGTGAGCGTCAGGGGTGCATCAAAATTCGGCGTCTTGCCTTTTTGGATGGCTTTGGTGGCTTTTTCCAGCATTTCCATATACAGGCTATAACCAATCGCCTGCATCGAACCACTTTGCTGTTCACCCAAGAGTTCCCCAGCACCGCGAATTTCCAGATCTTCTGTGGCCAGCATAAAACCGGCACCCAAGGTGGCTGCACGTTGAATCGCTTCCAGACGTTTTTCGGCATCTCCCTTTAAGCCTTTAAGCGAAGGCACCAACAGATAGGCATAAGCTTGATGATGGGAACGACCGACACGGCCTCGCAGCTGGTGTAACTGTGCCAGACCTAGCTTGTCTGCCCGTTCAATAATGATGGTATTGGCATTCGGCACATCAATCCCGGTTTCAATAATGGTCGAACACACCAGCACATTATATTCTTTATGATAAAAACGCTGCATGACCTGCTCAAGTTCACGTTCACGCATCTGGCCATGGGCCACCACCACCCGTGCTTCCGGCACCAGATTGCGGATATTTTCTGCGGCACGTTCAATGGTATTAACTTCATTATGCAGGAAATAAACCTGACCGCCGCGCAGCAGTTCGCGCAGAATCGCCTCTTTAATTGTGTCGTTGGTATGTTCCTGTACAAAGGTTTTTACTGCCAGACGGCGTGCTGGTGGCGTGGCAATAATCGACAAATCGCGCATGCCACTAAAAGCCATATTCAGGGTGCGTGGAATTGGCGTTGCAGTTAAAGTCAGCATATCTACATCGGCACGCATGGCTTTAATCCGTTCTTTATCACGCACGCCGAAACGATGCTCTTCATCGACAATCATCAGCCCAAGATTATGGAACTGGACATTTTCCTGCAAAAGCTTGTGCGTACCGATGACAATATCGACTTTACCCTCGGCCAGATCTTCTAGGGTTTTATTATGGGTCTTGGACGAGCCAAAACGGGACAGGACTTCAATACGTACCGGCCAGTCCGCAAAACGGTCCTTGAAGGACTCATAATGTTGCTGGGCGAGCAAGGTAGTCGGCACCAAAACCGCTACCTGCCGGTTATTTTGCACAGCAACAAATGCGGCACGCATGGCGACTTCGGTTTTACCAAAACCCACATCACCACAGACCAGTCGATCCATTGGTTTGGCCTGCTGCATATCATATAAAGTTGCTTCAATGGCATTGGCCTGATCTGGCGTTTCCTCATAGGCAAAGCCACTGGCAAATTGCATATACAGGCTTTGATCCAGTTCAAAACTGATGCCCGGCTTAGAAAAACGGCGTGCCTGAATATGCAGCAATTCGGCTGCAACATCATGAATCTGCTCTAAAGCTTTACGCTTGGCTTTATTCCAGGCATCGGTTCCAAGCTTGTGCAAAGGTGCCAAATCAGGATCACCGCCACTATAACGGCTGATCAGATGCAAATTCGTCACCGGCACATAAACTTTGGCGCCCTCGGCATAGTCCAGCTGCAGAAATTCATGATCCTGATCATCGATACTAAGGGTAATCAGGCCAGCATAACGCCCGACGCCATAATCAATATGTACAACTGGTGCACCAATACTGAGTTCGGTCAGGCTACGGATCAGGAACTCTTCTGACACCTCCTGCTGGCGCTTGCGGCGGCGTTGCACCACACGATGCTCATACAACTGGTTTTCAGAAATCACACTCAGATGATCGGTCAGTACTAGGCCACGCTCTAGAGGTGCACTGGTAATGGCAATTGCATGCAGAGATTCAACAAAGGCATTAAAACTGTCTACAGTGGGAATATCCCCGAGGCTTGGACGCAAAGCATCTTTTAAAGTTTCACGGCGACCCGCACTTTCAGCCACCAGCAAGACCGGATGATTGGCAGCATCAATATATTTTTTGACTTCAGTAAAAGGTTTTTCGCGTTTCGGATCAACAGGCAGTCGTGGCGGGACCTGAGTATCCAGATTAATTACGCCAGCTTTTTCCTCAAATGGCTCTTGCGCGGCAATAATACGACTAAACTGATTTAGCTGTTCCAATAGCTGATTGGTTGGACTAAATAAAATGTCAGGCGGTAAAATCGGCTGATCCATATTATGGCGACGATCTTCATAACGGCGCACGACATCTTGCCAGAATTGTTCCAGACTTTGTTCCAAAGCCTTATCTGTAATGACAATGCCATTCTTTGGTAAGTACGAAATCAGGGTGCTTTGACCAGCGTACATTGCCTCAGCACTGAAAAATAAAGGCAAATAGAATTCTATCCCCGGGGAAGCAATGCCATCCATTACATCCTGATAGAGTGGATTCTTCTTTGGATTGGCAGTAGGGAAAAATTCAGCATAACGGTCGCGGAAAGTAGCACGGCCTTCTTTGAGTGGAAATTCCTGTGCGGGTAATACGGTAAACTGCTCCAGCATCTGGGTCGTACGCTGGGTTTCCGGATCAAAAAATTTCAGCGTTTCAATTTCATCATCGAACAGGTCAATACGAATCGGTGCATCCTGACCTGAGGCATAAATATCAATAATACTGCCGCGTACCGCAAATTCTCCATGGTCATACACCGTATCAACCAGATGATAGCCAGCTTGAATCAATTTTTTCTTCTGTTGTTCCAGATCAAGTTTTTGACCGACACGAATATCAAAATGCTCACCCAGAATCCATGACGTCGGTGCAACGCGCTGCGCCAAAGTAGAGGCAGACAACAGCAACACGCCGCTTTGTGGCATATTTGATAGAATGGCCAGACGTTCCGAGACAATATCTTGGTGCGGCGACAAACGGTCGTAAGGCAAAATCTCCCAATCCGGAAAAATGATGGGCTTAATCCCATAAAATTCCAGCTCACTTTCCAGTTGCCCCAAGTGCTGATTATTGCGCGCGATGATCACAAACAGACGCGACTGCTGCTGCCTGATTATTTCTTTTAGCAATAATGCAGTAGACGAACCTTGCAGATTACCTAACCAGCGTTTCTCGCCTGCTTTGAGCCTAGGTAAATTAAGTTGGGAAATTTCTTGTTGGAACATGTATATAGCTTTAAAGTCTAAACAACATGGCGCTTATATTATCACGATGATCCGGTGCGCTTTCGTTATTTTTATGCAGTCCTGATCGTTCCGCTATAGAGTATGAAGTTCGTGTGTCGCTGGCCTATTTTTGGTCGCGTAAAAACTGACGATAATAGTCATTCAATTTCTTCACAATTGTTTTAAATTGCAGCAGGTTTTCTTCGGTATTCGCCAGAGGCTGATTAAAGCGCTGATGCGCAATTTCCAGATCAATCTTTTCATTGATGATCATCGCGCTAGAATAAAGTTGCGCCAGATCATCAAAACTTTTCATGCGGCGATTGGATAAATACTCCAGACGCGCTCCCAATTCCTGATTGAGCTGAATTCCATCAACGATATATCCTGTACCTTCTACATATTGGATATTCTGTTCTTCCAGATAAAGCTGTGCTGGAGAAGGTTTATTGGATTGAAAGAGTTTAGTGATTTTATCAAACATGTTTTGCAGCAATTCCAGTTCATCTAAAGGTCGGTATATAGTCTAGATGAAAAAGCCCCAAACCCACATGAGGATTTGAGGCAAATGGTTAAAATCAGTACTTTTTGATTAAAACCCAGAAATTTTAAGACACCTGTTCTAGTGGGCTCACTTCATTGGGTACTTCTGAAACCAGATTTTCAAAAGCGAAGATTTCATCCAGCTGCTGTTCAGTCAACAGGCCCAGCTCCAATACAACTTGTGGAACAGTTTTATTTTCACGGATACACTGTTTTCCGATTTCATCACAGGCTGCATGTCCCAATAGCGGATCAAGCAGAGTGATAATTCCAATACTGCGCATTACAGCATCCAGACAGTTCTGTTCATTAACTTCAATGCCTTCAATACATTTTTGCTGTAAGGTCTGCATCCCTTGAGTGAGCAATTGAATTGATTCATTCAGAGAAATAGCGATCACAGGTTCCATGACATTGAGTTGTAATTGGCCTGCTTCTGCTGCCATGGTAATGGTCAAGTCATTCCCAATGACACGGAAGGCAATCTGGTTAACAACTTCTGGAATAACCGGATTGACCTTGGCTGGCATAATGGATGAACCCGCCTGTAATTCTGGTAAACGGATTTCCGCCAGACCTGTACGCGGTCCAGAGCTTAAGAGACGCAAGTCATTACAGATTTTAGAAAGTTTCACTGCCAGACGTTTTAAGCTGCTAGACAGAATAATAAATGCCCCACAGTCGCTGGTGGCTTCTACATAATCTTCAGCTTGTTTTAAAGGCAGGCCTGTAATTTTCGCTAAATTTTCGACCACATGCTTGGCATAACCTGAAGGCGTGTTGACACCGGTTCCAATTGCAGTAGCTCCCAGATTCACTTCAAGCAATAACTGGCGCAGTTGCTCAATCAGCTTAAAATCTTCCTTTAATAAAGTTGCAAAAGCCCGGAATTCCTGTTCCATGGTCATTGGCACTGCATCCTGCAACTGGGTACGCCCCATCTTGATCACATGCTGAAATTCAAGCGCTTTGCTATATAGGCTCTCAGTTAAGGATTTAAGCGCAGTTAAGAGATCATCTATTCGAGTATATGTGGCCAGACGCAAAGCCGTAGGATAGACATCGTTGGTAGACTGGGAAGTATTCACATGATCATTCGGATGAAGAAGCTGGTACTCTCCTTTACTATGCCCCATCAGCTCCAGCGCCCGATTGGCAATAACCTCATTGGCATTCATATTCACGGAAGTACCCGCACCGCCCTGATAAGGATCAAGTGGAAATGAAGCTTTCCAGTCTTGCGGCCGCTGAATCAGTTCATCACAAGCTTGCTGAATAGCAATACTTTGCTGTTTTGAAATTTTCTGAAAATGCAAGTTACTTTGGGCCGCAGCTTTTTTAACCTGTGCCAGAGCACGAATAAAATGAGACTCCTGGCCCACTACCAATCCTGAAATTTGAAAGTTTTCAAGCGCACGTAAAGTATGAATTCCATAATAACTGTGCTGTGGTATGTGTTTCTTCCCCAATAAATCCTGTTCAATCCGGGTAGATTCTAGTTGAAGCATATTGTCCATGTAATATTACTCTTGGCGATGATGCACCCCTACGGTGCGGATTTACTATGCGTAGCTGGGCCTGGAATAAAGCAGGCTTTTTCAACAAAATTTGCTACAAATTATATCTAATTTAAGCTTCTTGTTAACTTTGTAATTTTATGTAACAAAAAACTTAAAAGCCAGTAACTTTTTCATACCACTTAAAAATACCCGTCATTAGCCAAAATATAGACAAAATAAGTCTTGGAAAGCGCCTTTTCAGCATTTAAAATAAATTTTCAAAAACAAAATATTTACAATAAATACACACAAAATCCGCTAAAATGTTACCAAATGTAAACACTCAACTTTATTTGCGGCACTGGCTCATGATTTTGGTACACAAATCATCCAGATGTTGCTTTTATTTTTTTTAAGGATGCTTGCCTATAACTTCTCTAAGTTTCAGCCTGATGACTTTCATACTTTAGAGGATTGCCAGGATCAATCAGTTTACATGCCTAGCGTGCAAGCTCCAGTTTCGATGAATATATTCTGAGCCGAGGGAGTCTGGGCAGTCTAGTCACCACACTTTCGGCCAGAACAATTTACCTGTCTGGTTTATCAGTAGTCTGGATTGCGGTAGATTTAATTGTTAGAGCATGATTGAACTGGTTGCTGCTCGCCGGACATAGAGTTAGTAGGCGCGCATACAAAATATCAGAACCATGGCGTTATCGCTGGCTGCAACTACGACCCTTCTATATATTTGCATTGGTTGGCTTTTCTAGCTAGATGTTATTTCTATTCCCTTAACGATGTTCAGCGAAGCTGTAGATGCATGGGTAATACCAGCCTGATGACCATGACGGATTAATCAGCCCCCTTTTAAACAAGTCTTTCTTTTGCTCTTCATGGCCAAGTTTCTCCCCTTAGAAGATTCGGTCTTTTTTATACAGCCTTCCCCGTGCTTGCCTGAATAATCTTAGGCAGATCAGCAAATTTTTGCTACCATCTCGACTTTCAAGTATTTGCGATGTTTTAGTGCATATGACCTCATCTTATCAGCAACAACTGGATGCCAAAGTTGAACGTATTCGGACGCAATTTGCCGAGTATCAACCACCTGCTTTAGAAGTATTTGAATCTCCAGAACAATACTATCGCATGCGTGCTGAATTCCGTATCTGGCATACTGAAGATGACCTGTTTTATGCCATGTTTGAACGAGATGAAAATAATAATAAAAAAGTCATCCGTATTGACACGTTCCCAATTGCCGATCGGCGCATTAATGAATTAATGCCACAGCTCCTCCAAGCATTCAAGGTAGATCCAATTCTGGGGACACGCCTGTTTGAAGTGCATTTTCTGGCGACCTTAAAGGGCGAAGTTCTGGTGTCTCTGATTTATCATCGTAAACTCGATGAAAGCTGGGAACCTGCGGCAAAAGCACTGGCTGAAAAACTCAATATCAAACTGATCGGTCGTAGCCGTGGACAAAAGTTTGTGCTCTCTGACGAATTCGTGATTGAAGAGCTGGCTGTATTTGATCGCCGTTATCAATATAAGCAGATTGAAAGCAGCTTTACGCAGCCTAATGCGCAAGTTTGTCAAAAAATGCTGGAATGGGCATGTGAGGCTGCAGAGCAATCTGATAAAGATTTACTGGAACTGTATTGTGGGAATGGCAATTTCACCCTGCCACTCTCCACCAGATTCCGCCGCGTGTTAGCCACCGAACTGGCCAAATCTTCTGTGTATGCCGCTGAATGGAATATCGAGCAGAACCATATTGATAATATTCAGGTGGCTCGCCTGTCTGCTGAGGAGTTTACCCAGGCCTATAAAGGTGAGCGTACTTTCCGCCGCTTGCAGGAAGCCCAAATTGATATTTCAACCTACGACTTCAGTACCATTTTTGTCGATCCGCCACGTGCCGGTATAGATGATGAAACACTTAAACTGTTGCAGCACTTTGAACGAATTATATATATTTCATGTAATCCGGACACATTACATGACAATTTAAAACAATTGACCCAGACCCATAAAATTAGCAAATTCGCCCTGTTCGATCAGTTTCCTTATACCCATCATATCGAGTCAGGTGTGCTGCTAGAAAAGCGTTAATACTTTGTTTCAATTTATTTTTTAGTTACACAAATGGAGCCTAAGGAGGCTCCATTTTTTATTTTAAAAATTAGATACTTACATGAGTTAAAAGAGATTTCAATCAAGAAATATCGTTGAGAACTAACTTCTCTATCGGAAATTCAAACGACTGTTTGCTGCTTTTATCGCACAGCTTGGCTTGCTTTATTTATTATATTGGCTATATTTCATTCTATGTTAGGTTGTGTATGAAGGCTCTATGAGTTTTTGGCAAAAGTTGTTTTCTGATGAACAACAGAATGATCACAAGAATCAAATTGCTTGTGTTGAAAATGATTGCTCTTGCAAGACAAATGAACAGCTTCTTGAAGCACTATCTAAAGCAACTGAGGAAGATGTTATTATCGGAATCAAAAAGGTTCTCGCTTCTCGCGGCTATAGCCGTAAAGAACTTAATGAACTTCAGCACCTGCCGCTGCAATAAGCAGCTTAGGTCACTTAAAAAAAGCATTTGCGCAAGCAAATGCTTTTTTTATCGCTGAACTTTAATTTTCTGATGTACTTTTAGGAGCTGTTTCCCAATTATCTTGAGAAAGTCTGGCTTAGTTCCCCATTATTCTGGTGTGACTAACAGCTATGCATTGAGAGATAATCAGTGCCAACAGATTAAAGATCTGTTACCTGAATCAGTAGGTACTGTTGGAGTAAGCACCAACGACAACTACTTATTTAAAGCAGGCCTGTGGCAGAGGATGTTTGAAGTGTTGTCATATAAATAGTGACAATGAATATACCATGTTGGACTCAACGACTGTACGTGCTCATCAACACAGAGCTGGAAAAAACGAGCAGGCGATAACACGTAGTAAAAATGGCTTACACACTAAAATTCATCCCTATACCGATGTTTTAGGCAATCCAACAGGATTTTTTCATGTTGCTGGACAGGCTCATGATTTAAATACTGCTGATAGGCTACTGAACTTATTAAGCCCGACTTGGTGCATGGATGAGGCTTGCAATTCCAGAGCACTGGTGATTGATCCAATTATAAGATCAATAGTCAGTTTCCATCTAAAAATAATGCGATTAATCCACCTGATTATGCTCGACATCTTTATAAAGCAAGACATCTGATCGATTTTTTTGCCAAGCTCAAACAGTATAGAGAGTATTGCGACACCTTATGATAAATTAGCTCAAAACCTCCAGCAGCAATTTATCTGGCTTAAGCAATCTCCCCCTAAATACCTTAGGTCAGTTCCAACGGCATGTACTGCTGTTCAACGTTCAGAAAAATTTGAAGTAAACATCAAGGTCGGTTGACACTTCTTCTATATTTACAAGGTGAGAGTTCTATTTCGCCAGAATTTTTGCTGCTTTATAGCAGCTAAAAATATGCTTGTCCCCTTATGCTGAGACCAAAGCAATACTTTGCTCCTGCTCATGTAGCCAAGTCCATTTATGCATTCCACCTTGCTTAGGCTATTTACTTATTTCATTCCAGTTTTTTCACTTAGTGGACAATATTGCATGTCCAGACTTTAAAGCGGTTTAGATCCTTCCACAGCTCATCAATTATCATCAGATTTACTAGGGCGTGTCCTCATTTGAAGAATTGGTTTTAAATACTTAAAATCCTCCTTTGAGTTATTTTTATTTCTACATTTTCAATGGCACGCA
>NZ_JAMXXZ010000026.1:0-40190 GCF_024129285.1 Acinetobacter sp. S4397-1 | reverse complement strand
CTGAGTAGCTTTCTCAAGAGCTTCCATAGCAGCACTTTTATGATCCCACGGTCCTGCTACGTTGGCCATAGCAGCGCCAATAACACTGTTTTTGTTCCAAGGCTGAGTAGCTTTCTCAAGAGCTTCCATAGCAGAACTCATAGCACTATATTCATTCCTAGGTTTTGTAATTCTAGTGATAGTTTTATGGAGCTTTTCTATTCCACAAGGATCTAATAATTTATCTAAGTCGTATTTGAATGACATGATTTTTTAATCCCCTTATGGATTAGTAATAACTTTTAATTTTCCTAAAAAACATAATACATTCTATTAAAAATAAGCTTAATATCAATAACTTATATTTTAAGGTATCCAAACTATAACCGATTGACGTCTTTTTAGGATATTTCACCTATAGGTTATTGGAGGTAATCTAACTTATCAATATTTGCAAAATGGTGCCTGTAAAAAAAAAGAGTTTTCACAAAAATTCTGCATTACAAAATATATTATTAAGAAAAATATGACACCTACAATCAGGAAGGTAAGGCCACTTAACTTCCAATCAGTAACATCATCATTACCGCACTTACCGCAGTAGTAATAGTAACCCTTGATTCTTGCCCCACATTCGGGACAGTTTTTATGATTAATAAAGAAACTACTCATTTGCATTCCCTCAATTGTAATAATGTCGTTTTGAGAGAAATCTATCACAGTTTTTAATAAATGTCTTTTTTTAAACATCAAATGATGTTATAAAAAGGTCATTCGCTACTCTTTAGGATATTTCCGTTATGAATTTTAATCTTCTTGATGAAGAATCGATCCAGCCGTCTGAACCCACACCATGTGACTTCTTTACTGGTACAGAAGCAAACCTTATAGTGAAAAATCTCGGTTTACCTGATCTTGATTTAGTAAGAGAAGCTATTATGATTGGTGATGCTGACTTTAGAACCAATACAGTTTTCAATAAAGCCAGATTTATTAGCCGTTGGGGTAAAATTGGTGAACAGCTAGCTCTACTACTTAGAAAATCTGATCCGGGTTGGGTTTTCCATAACGAAAGCCAACCTCGTATTGAGAATACAGCCAAGAAGATACAAATTATCTTTATGACCGGTAACCTAGCATTAGGTCATCAAGATCAGGTTCTATCAGCCTATTGTGAAAAAGGTTATATGACCTTAAAAAATATAAAAGATAACTATTCTACCTACGATGACGAGACAAAATTACGCACCTGGATTGTTTACTTTCCTTCAGCTTCGCATCCAGCATATAAAGATAGTGATCTTCCAACAATTCCATTTGAGATCGCCTACCCTACGAGTTTTGTACAGACCCCAACCAAGTCAAAAATTTCAATTTTGCCAAGCAACCACACTTGCAGAATCGCATTTGAAATAGATAATACTCTCCCAATCAAAACTGATCCAAAGCCAGTATTGGAGCCATCTGATGAGATCAAACCAGATGATTTCGATATTCAGCTTGTAGTTTAATCTGAGGTTAATGTGTTTAATAAAGATCGTTTACGTATTGCTAAAGAACTGCGTGGACTTAGCAATATCGATTTCGCAGAAAAATTAGGTTGCTCTATCTCTAAGGTAAAGCAACTTTTAGATGTGGATAAAGAAATCAATGACAATGATCAGCTCGAAATTAGCAGCACATTAAATTTGCCTATGTCATTTTTCATGAGGAATGACACGCAACCTCATGAAACCGATCAAATATTTTATAGATCCGTTGCTCGCATTAAAGCACAGCATAAAAAATCCAATGAGGCATATACTCTTTTGGCTGTAAATATTAATAAGTATTTAACTCAGAAAGTTAAGTTGCCTTCATTCCAGCGCCCGGACCTAGATATTACGGAGTGCTTGGGGCAGCATAAATATGCAGAATATTTAGCATCTGAACTAAGAGGCTTATGGGCTTTAGGTAATCAGCCTATTAATAATGTGGTTTCTTTGTGTGAACTAAAAGGAATCCGTGTCTTTAGATTGCCTACAGAAATTAAGGAAATCGATGCACTTTCATTTTTTGATGATGAAACTGGCAGTCCTTTCATATTTCTTAATACATTTAAGTCAGCTGAAAGAGCACGTTTCGATTGTGCGCATGAACTTGGACATATTGTTATGCACACGCATAATAAGAAAATTCGTGTTGAAAAGGACAACAGAGTTCTTGAAACTGAAGCAGATCAATTTTCTTCAGAGTTCTTAATGCCAACAGATGCATTCTTTGCAACGGCCCCTCGTTATTTGTCACTTGAAAATATGATTGAATATAAAAAGGTTTGGCGAACTTCTTTAAAGGCAATTAACTATAAAGCTCATAAATTGGGCTTAATTAGTGACTGGGTTAATCGAAGTAATTTAATGAAAATTAACTCTTTAGGTTTCAACATTAATGAACCAGAAGAAACTCACCGTGATGAGAGTTTAATGCTTCCAAAAATTATGTCTGTCCTCGCCTCTCACCCCTCATTTGATAAGAATAAAATGCTTGATGAAATCGGAATCTCTGAAGATGATTTCAATCAATTAACATTTGATTCTTTAGCTAAAATTGATATACCAAAGAAAAAATCTAAATTGTATATTCTTGAATGATAACTATGCTGGCCACTACCAGCATAAATTCTTGTAGGATTATGCTAGCGGTCCAGTGAACTTTAATTTATTTCATCACTTGCTGCATTTAAAAATCCGTTTTGCAAATAGCGATACACAGCCTGCCGGCTGATACCAAATGCTTTTGCCAGCTCAACTTTGGATGAATACTTCTTTTCGTCCCAAGCTTGTCGCAGGGCTTGAGCCTGATCAGGATTTAATTTATGGACACGACCTTTATATTTTCCTTGAGCAGCTGCGATCTTAATCCCTTCTTTCTGACGTTCTAGGATAATCTCTCGCTCAAATTGGGCAAAAGCACCCATTAACTGCAACATCAGGTTATCCATCGGAGTAGCCTGAGCGGTGAAGGTAATATTTTCTTTGACAAACTGGATGGCAATTCCCCTCTTTATGAGCTGATCAACTTCAGTAACTAAGTCTTTCAGACTACGAGCGAAACGATCCATGGAATGAACAACAATCATGTCTCCTTCACGAACATAGCTGAGCATTTCCTGAAATTTCGGTCGGACAGTGTTTTTTCCAGAAGCCTTATCAACAAAAATCCGGTCAACGTCAATTCCTTCAAGTTGTCGCCCAATATTTTGGTCAACAGAGCTCACTCTGACGTATCCCACCTTATGACCTTTCATTTTGCACTCTACCAGACGTTTATTTCTATTTATTGTAATAAATAAATTTAATATTTAAAAGTTACATGTAACGTATGGTCACTTTTCATTTAAATGAGACACAAATTCTGGGGCATTTCAAATGTTACTTTAGGGTATAGTCTAAAGTAACACCTTGAACTTTTGCAACAGTGCCCTTAAATTGCTATACACACCAATGGACCAAGCCGGTTCACGTTCTCTTGCATAACTGCAACTTTATTGAAGTTCACATGCTTCAAGATCGCTTTCATCGGCTCCGACATGCCTTCGGTTTCCGACAAATCCGAAATGTACTCTGACTGGTCTACATACTTATAGAAGTTGTTATCAGGGTGTTGTTCTTTAATGCTTTGCCAACATTGGGGAACCATCACAGAGACTGGTCTGATCAGGTTGAAATTATTGGCGATATTCAACCCATACAGGTCGAAATCGGTATACACCGCTACCGGACATTCTTCTGGCAGAACTTCAAGCAACTGATTGACTGACCGGCAGTTCTTACCATGCCCCCTGTAAAGGAATAGGCTGTCTTGCCATTCGAGTGGAACTTGCTGATACCAGTCCGAAATCCGTACAAGCATAGTGCCATTCTCAATAATGATCAGCTTCCTGATTTTTTCTACTGCAAGATGCTCTAAGGACACGGCTGTTGTCACGCCAGGATGTGCAATGTGCATCTCACCGGACTTTAACGGTAGTTGTGCATTGATCGCAGCAAACCAAAGCTGCTCACCGAAAACGCTGGCATTGCCAGACTTTTCATCTATACGATGATCAGCAAGCGATATTCGGTCTGCATTGGAGTCATACGTTACCTCTGGCTCCGTTTTTACATGCTTTCCGTACAGAACCCGAAGCACATCAAGATCTGATTCACTTAGATGCAGCTCACGTTTGATGATGCTGCCGATCTGCATGTCTTTGTTCAGCATTGTCCATGTCTTGTTAAGCTTCACCACTCTGGTTTTAAGCTGTAAAACCGTCTGAATGATTGAGAGTTCTCTTTGCCCTAAGCGCATTGCATCACCTTTCCGTTGCTGTCTTTGCGACGAAACACGATATCTGAAATGTAGTAGTTGCCATTATATTTAGCATCCGTTTCACCCACTAACTGCAACTCAAGATGGTTTGAGTGGTTGAGTTCAAACTCATACAGGAGGCGACTAATCCAGTATTCAAATTTGCATCCAGGCTCTAGGCGTATGTAGGCGTTCTTTGCTGATATTTCATTGATTGCCGGACTGCCAAAAGCGTCAAAGAAGAAAAATGCAGCTTTATCCAGAGGTGAGACTGCCTTCACTATCGTATGCGTTGCCTTCTCTACCGGTGGGCGTTTTTTTTCAACAACTGGACCATCTTTTTTAACACGCTTCTGATTGGCTGTCTGAGCTACCGCAGATAAAGTGTTCTCAAAATCCTCAAGGTAGATATCGGCACGAGCTTTCAGCTTGATAAGTGGTACACGACGGAAGCTATCAGGTGCCTTGTTGAAATCAATATCGGCATTCAGCGTCCGGTTGTTGGCAAAATGACGGTGCAGCGCATCAATCAGATTGATTCGCTCCTGGGTTTTTATGTCCTTTTTCCATTCAAAGAGTTGCTTGTCCAGTCGGTGATGGCTGTGGTTCATTTCTTCAATGGCTTCAAACACGCTTGGCTTGAGACGTTTGGAGATCACTCTCTGCAAGTCTGCATCACCTACCGCCAATTCATCCATCGTATTTGGTGAAAGGATTTCCAGTGCCGTAATTAGCATTTTGGCAGTCTTTAAGCTTTGTTCAGCCTTACGCATTTTCATGTCGTAGTTGTTGAACAGCGACAGATACTCAAAGCACTGATCGGCAAAATTGGTCATGTTCTCGCTGATATTGTTTGAAAGCTCAATAATCAGGTCACTTGCTTCAACCTTTAATACTTCGGCACTTTCCGGGTCCTCGACTTTTGACAAGGCATAGTCGGTACTCACCGTTTTGATACGATCAATCAGACCGCTAATGTCGGGTGCGGAAATGTTGCGTTTCTTTCTGTTTTTATAGAAATTCACAAACTCAATGACGAAGTTTCTTAGATGCAGCGTGTTTTTTTCTGCATCCAGATACCCAAGATCGCAAGACAGCAAATTATCAATCAAGGATTTGTTTGATTCATTGACCTGAATAGACGAACTGGTAAACATGATTGCTTCGGCAATAGCATCAATGTTTGCAGAGAAAACCTTCGCCCCACGTTCAGCCGGATTCACGAAGTCGATCATAGTAACTCGCCCTGCTCCACATCATCTGTTTGAGTGATATCAATCGCATTGTGTTCGGCAAGGTACTCAGCTTCATCGTAGAAAATCGACCAACGTGAAGTTGCCAAAAACTCAGTACCCACAACCCCAACCGGCACTAAATATTCGCGCTGTACCAAAAACTGAATAACACCGTTGATCTGGTCTTTCACTGTGCTTGCGGTCTTACCCAACTTTGCAGAGAGTTCTTTTAGCCCTTTTTGGACATGCTTGGACTTCTCCACTTCAACCAGGATTTCACCAGACGTAATTCTGTCGCCTCCAATCAGAGGTTCATTGCGCCCCCCTGCCTTTCTGAACAGTCGCAGCCAGTCCACAAGTGGCTCCATTTTGCTGACGTTTTCCTCAAACTGTTTGGTGATGACCTTTTTGATCTCAGGGTCACTTTCAATATCAAGGTAAATCAGGAAATACCCACCACCGCACGGTGTCTGAATACACTTTTTGCCTAGAAAACTAATATGGTTGTTTAGTTGATCTAAAAATTCGACATCATTCAAAAACTCAAAGTTCTCAAAATCACTCCACTGGTCAATTAGATAACCTTCTAATAATTTGGTCGCTACTTTTGTTAATCGTTTATCAGCCATTTAAAATTCTCCACTTTTTCCCTATTAGACTGGTTCTGCTGCAAGCAATGGGTTATCGCCTTCGATTTCCAGTGGAACAACAGTGCTGACACCATTGGCTCCAACAATGTAGAGATTCTTAAACTTGTGGTTAGAGGTTGAGTTTTCCGGTTGAGCACAGACCAGATAGATTTTGTTATGGTCCATCATGTCGAACAGCAAATTGGTGTTGATCGCATCAAAGTTGCCAATCTCGTCAAGCGGGATATGGATGTAGGTCGAGTTATCAGGGCATAACTTCCGTGACAATGCGAGGAACATGATCAGCACCAGAATACGTGACGTTCCTGTACTCCCTGCACTGGTAAAGTCGTTGTCAGTACGCAGCTCGGCAAGACGACCATTGTTCATCACGCTCATTTTCAGACGTACCATAGAGCGGATATCATCAGTATGTCCTTTGGTGCTTTCAATTGCCTTTAAGGTGTATTCACAGCAACGAATGAAATCCTCGCTCGGAATGGAGCTGCTTTGCATGTTTTCAAAGGATTGATAGTCCTCACACTGCAAAACAAACTGATTGAGCTGATCTAGGGTGTTCTTGTCATTCAGCACACTTTCCAGATTCATTGAGAAGTCAGTGAATGCCTTGAACTTGTTGCTACGGTTCAGGTAGCCAGACAGTTCCGTAGATACGCTCTTTAAACGCTTATTTAGATTAAGGATTTCCTGAATATAGTTACGCAACTGAGCCGATTTATTACGGAAAATGTTTGTGACTGCATCATGCTTTTTCGGCAAGTCGTAGTCCATGATGCTTTCGATGGTAGACATGGAGTTAATGGTGTTCATGGTTTCACTGGTAGTCCCCATACTCTCCATCTTTTCCTCAAACAGCTTGAACAGAGAGAAGGCTTCATATTTGCGCAGTAATGCCTTAGAAGCGTTTGTCTGCAAGCGTAATTGATAAATCTGTTTCTTCTGTGTATCAGCCAACGTACCCAGATCACGAGAGAAGCTGTCGAAGCTTAAAAACTCAGGTCGATCTACCTCTACCAATAGGATATCGTCATCGAACAGGTTTTCGATTTCACGCCCCTGTTTATCCAGCTTTTTGATTTTCTCCCTGAAATCTTGTGCACTCGCTTCAAGATTGTCCACTCTTGTACGAAGGGAGGTTCGGACTTGTTCAAGCTCACTTTCCAGTTTGGAAAGATTGTGGCTGTATTCAGATACAAGTTTCAGAGCTTGGTTCATGTCCTCGATATGGTTCTGCTTGTACTGATAGTGGTTTTTCTTCCACATATCGTACTCAGCCAAAATGCTTTCATAGCCTTTGACTTTGGTGTGCTGTGCAATCGCAGCCTTGATCTTCATTTCTGCCTGTTTCAGGATATTTTCATCCACGCCTTGCTCACGCAGTTTGCTGTGATACAGGTTGGTCAAATCATCCATCTTGGCTTGATAGCTGCTCTCTAGCTGCTTTTCCTTTGTGGCAATCAGGTCAAGCTTGATACGCAAGTCTGCATAGGACGCATCATAGCTCTCCTTTAAGCCATTTTTTTCAAGCATGTTGGCTGATCGAAGCTCACCACGTTTCTTCGGCTCAATCTGATTGTTGAAAGTTTGCAGCTCGTATTTCGCTCTATTTACAGCTTCTTGCTCAATACGTGTAGCTTCTGCCTTCTTCGCTTTCAGCTCTTTCTCAGTCTGGTCATAAACCTGTCGGGCTTGCTGCTTCTCGTTTTGCAGGGTATTTAACTCATTTTCGAGTTTAACAACTGCAATATTGGTCTCGTTGATCTCTCTATGGATGGACTGAGCCAGATGCGATTGCTTGTCGTACTGCTCAACCAAAGAAGCCGTGTAAATCTCGGCATCTTTCAGACGTATTTGTAGTTGCTCAAGACTGTCGGCTTCCCCTGGAATCTCCAACTTGTTCAGGTCTATTTCAAGACCATAGAGGCTTAGCGCATTGGCATTCACGCCAGTTTGCCAGACAGGGTTCAGGTTGGTTTTGAAGAAAAGCTCAGGATTGATGACCTTCGCAATGGTAGTACGCCAGTCCACATCTTCATTCGGTGCATCATTCAGGAACCGTAGCAAGGTGTCTTTCTGGAACAGGGTTGTACGCAGATTCTCTTCTGACTGCTTGGCTTTCTCAAGCTTGGCTTTTAATCCATTAAGATCATACTGCGCCTTGTTTTGATCAAAATTAAGTTGTTTAAGCTTGTTTTGAGCCGCTTTCAATTCGTCAGACTTTGCAGACAAGGTATTCTCTTTGACTTCATAAGCCAACTTGAGGCGCTGTAGCTGTAGGTTTTCTTCATCCGTAAACAGTGTTGATTGGTGCATGCGCTCCATAGCTGCTGACTGGATATCCAGAAGCCTTTGACGTTCACTGGAAATTTCTTGATCAAGAATTTGGAGCTGTTCAGCCTGTTTGCGCTCAAGCTCTTTCACCTTGAGATCAAAGCGGTTTCGCAACTGGTTGATTGCCTCCTGAACCTCGTTAGATTCAGCATTAAGGGCTTCACTGGATGCCATTTTTTCACGAAGCAAATCTGCTGAATGCTTGTCGTACTCGCGGTTGATATTTTCGTAGCTTTCAGTCAAAAACTGTTTGTATTTCTTCGCTTCTTCAATCTCGTTGAAGTAGTGCGCACGTTTCTTATATTCCTGTTCCATGACGGAAATATTCATGTCTTGATAACGTCTTTCCGCAACTTCAATATCATGAATTGCCTGTTTAAAGTTACCTGCAGACTTTTCTTTTACTGCAATCAGCTCTTTGACTTGTACAATCTGGTTATTCAGGTTACGGACTGTCTCATTCCCTTTGTTCTTTACCGCATAGATTTCATGCTCTATCGAACTGATCTGCTGCTCGTAGTTCACCACATGGTCCCGGAGTACCAACAGGTGTGCATGAAGCGCATTAAAGGAGGCTAAGACCGCATTCTTTAACTGAATGCCAGAGATAATCTTCTGCTTTTCCGATTGAAGGCTTTGTAGGGCTTTCACATCATTGATGGTTGCTAACCAATCTGCGGTAGAGGTTGGTTTTGTTTTGATTTTCTCGTTGTCCAAATACGCTTCAATTAACATGGTTTTGAAGTTTGAGACAACATTGTTCTGGTTAATCGTTACCTGGGTCAGATTGCTCAGGAATTTTAGCTGTTGTTTGCTTCCAGACAGTGAATAGCGGTTGCATAAATCACGAAGGTTTCTTTCACCTGTCAGTCGTGATTTATCTGCAGTCAGCGTATAGATATATTCAGGGATGCTGTCGATCTGACGGCTCACATCAACGCCAGATTTATAAACCTGATCAAATACGTCTTTCACATTCTGAGAAAGACCCAAGATTTCCAGACTGCTCTCACTTAATAGCGTATCTTCCGCGCATCCATCAACAAATCGGTAGTTGTGCTTGCCCTGATTATTATTGCGATACAGCACCACACACTTTGTACCTGAGTGAGCAAGGTATTCAAAAATCACCATGCTTCGACTGCTCGGCAAATAGTAGTCTACGAAATTTTTCTTGTTTGCAGCTTTCTCTATTAACCCATTTGGTGAGGCACCAAAGAAAATAGGAATCAGGTTCAGGAATGAGGTTTTCCCTGCACCGTTGATACCGGTAATGTTTGTATGACCACCACTAATATCAACTCGGAATAGTTTAGATGAAAGAAAAGAATCATAAAGAATGATTGACTGTAAACCTTTCATAGAGGTTTCTTGAGGGTTAATAATACTCATTATATACCTTTTATAAATATTCATAAGTCTAATGGATACTTCAATTTTAAATAAAAACTGTAACTTTCCCTGATCTTATACTTTTATTAAATATAATGGCGGTTATCCGACATAGACACCAACATATCAAACCGTCCGCTAAGAAAATTGCAAAAGCGCATATTCTAAAAGCGGACATTTTTACTTTGGAGAAACCGGACATTTCTACTTTGGGCTTACAACACTTGTATATTAATTGAAATATCAGCAACTTATTAAAATCAGAAAAATGCAAAAATGAGCAAAAAGCCGATTTTGAAACAAGTCGGCTTTTTTATGAGCAGTTTTGATAGTTCTTGCCAATAATTCTGTATAGAAAATGATCAATTTTGGCATTTTCCCAATGTTCTCAGCTCTTCCAGGGCGAAAACTATCCCCAATTACTGTGGATGAAATTTAGGCTATTTTGTACGCCCTGGCGCACAACAATCTCGGCTCTTTGCGGCTACCTGGAACAGTGGAATTTTCCTATGATGAAGCCATAGAGAACAGGATGTTCCAAACAACAAGAATAAGAAAGATCGCACCAGGAATGTGAGGTAAGACAGGAGTCATACTTAGCAACCCAATATGAAAAACCCCGGCAGGATGCCGGGGTTTTTTATTGCCTATCCTTTCTCATTTGCAAAACAAACATAATGCCCCTAAAATATAGACTATAATCTATATTTGGGGTCGTTTGCGGGAGAGGGCGAAATCCTACGCTAAGGCTTTGGCCAACGATATTCTCCGGTAAGATTGATGTGTTCCCAGGGGATAGGAGAAGTCGCTTGATATCTAGTATGACGTCTGTCGCACCTGCTTGATCGCGGCCGCGATAGCTAGATCGCGTTGCTCCTCTTCTCCATCCGCGTTCCAAGCTGCGGAAAGGCACCCATAAGCGTACGCCTGGTCGAGCAGGCGACGCGGATCGACGTCCAGCGCACGAGAGAATGCGTCCGCCATCTGTGCAATGCGTCTAGGATCGAGACAAAGGTCGTCTCTGTCAGCCGGATCGTAGAACATATTGGCGGCGCCAAAGCCCACTTCACCGACCAGACCGACGGGATCTATCACCAGCCAGCCGCGACTGGAGAACATGATGTTTTCATGATGCAGATCGCCATGTAGCCCACGCAGTTCCGAGGCATTGCTCATCATTTGATCGGCTATAATCGCCGCGTGGACGTAGTCAGTTTGACAACCTGCGTTTTGATCATCGCGCGCCCGCTGAAACAAAGCTGCAAAGCGATCCCGGATCGGGAGAAGGGCAGAAGGCAGGGGTTCCTCAGATGCGGCATACAGCTTCGCCATTAGTTCCGCTGCAATTTCGGTCGCCTGGTAGTCGCCGTGCTCGGCAACGATGTGAGAGAGCATTCGCTCCCCGGCATATTCGAGCAACATCAGATTGTTCTCACGACCGAGCAACCGGACTGCTCCCCTCCCATTGCGCCATACCAGATAGTCGGCCCCGCGCAGTTCATCAGCAATGTCTTCTATAGGTTTCAATCCCTTGACGATTGCAGGAGTCCCGTCTGGCAATGAAACTTTCCAAACGAGGCTGGAAAAGGTGTCCGCAATGAGAACAGGTTGCGAAACGTGCCAATGAGCAGGAAAAACAGGCGGCATGAACATCAACCCCAAGTCAGAGGGTCCAATCGCAGATAGAAGGCAAGGCGTTCGCGGTCGGGGGCTTCGATCCCCAATACATTGAATAGGACAGCGAAGGCGCGCTCTGCTTCATCTGGCGCTGCCCAGTTCTCTTCGGCGTTAGCAATCATGAGTGCCAAATCGGCATAGCGATCTGCTGTTCCGAGCCGCCCAAGGTCGATCAGACCCGTGCATTGAAGAGTTTTAGGGTCCACCATGAAGTTCGGCATGCAGGGATCACCATGGCAAACAACCATATCGGTGCGCTCTTGGTCGAGCCGCACCGGTAGCTCTCGTTCGACACGAGCCAAAAGATCGAGCTGCGGCGTACTCTTGTCCTCGTCCGGTAAGAAGTCGGGATTGACGGCATTGCGGGACACCACATCAACGGCGCGTCCGAACATTCGCGACAGCCTGCGCTCAAACGGACATTGATCAACCGATAGGCTGTGAACAGCGCCAAGTTGCTGCCCCATTGACGGCCACGCTTTGAGCAAATCCGCTCCAGACAGATCAGCCGCCGGTACTCCCGGAATTGCCGTTATCACCAAGCATGCACCCTCCTGTTCCTCCTGCCAGTTGATCACCTCGGGGCAAGCCACACCTCGACCTTTGAGCCAAATGAGGCGGTCACGCTCTCCAGCGAGCTCACCGCGGCGGGAAGCAGGTGCGATTTTCGCGAAGGCATGCCCGTCACCACGTCGAAAAACAAAATCACCAGATTCTCCGCCTCTGACAGGCAACCAGTCAGAATGCGATTCACCAAAAAAAATATTAGTTCGATTCAATGGAGGTTCCTTCAGTTTTCTGATGAAGCGCGGAGGTGAGAGGTGGTCCCACTTGTTTGAACAACTAAAAGCTTATTTATAAGTGATACTCTGCTCTAGTTAAGCTACCTTATTTTGTTGTGGTAGCTGGTCATAGTAAAACTCATCTGGAGTCATTTTGTCCAGACTCGAATGAGGTCGTTTCAAATTATAAAATTCAAAATATGCGTTTAATTGCTTCTTCGCATCCAAAACATTGCTGTAGGCTTTGAGATACACCTCTTCATATTTAACGCTCCGCCATAATCGTTCAACCATCACATTATCAACCCATCGACCTTTACCATCCATACTGATTTGAATGCCATTTGATTTCAATACATCAATAAATGCATCACTGGTAAACTGACTGCCTTGGTCTGTATTAAAGACTTCAGGTCGGCCATATTTTTCAATAGCTTCATTTAATGTTTCTATGCAAAATGTAACCTCCATACTAATCGATACTCTATGCGCAAGTACCTTGCGGCTATGCCAATCAATCACAGCACATAAATAAACAAAGCCTTTTGCCATAGGGATATACGTTATATCCGTAGACCACACTTGATTACTGCGCTGAATAGCCAATCCTTTGAGCAGATATGGATATTTACGGTGAGCTTGATTGGCCTGACTTAGATTTGGTTTACGATATAACGCATTAATGCCCATTTTCTTCATTAAAGTACGTGTATGACGTCGTCCTATATGATGTCCTTGACGATTCAATAAATCACGCATCATACGGCTACCTGCAAAAGGGTATTGCATATGTAACTCATCCATACAGCGCATCAGCTTCAGATCTGATTCACTCACAGGTTTTGGGCGATAGTAATAACAACCACGGGAGACTTTCAGCAGCTTAGCTTGCTTAGATACTGAAATCTGAAGTGAGTCATCGATTAACTTTTGTGGTTGAAGCGACCCAGTTTCTTCAACACACCTTCTAAAAAATCAATTTCTAATGCCTGCTCACCGATTTTTGCATGTAGTTTTTTTAGATCGATGGGTGGTTCTGTTGGAGCTTTTGATTGATCGAAAGCTTGCGAGGAAGCTGAAATCAGTTGATTTTTCCAGTCAATAATTTGGTTTTGATGAACATCAAATTCAGCACTCAATTCAGCAAGTGTTTTTTCTGCTTTAATCGCAGCAAGTGCTACCTTAGCTTTAAAGTCATTTGAATGATTTCTTCTTGGTCTACGTGTCATAAAATACTCCATATATTGATGTTTATAACATCATTTGGGGAGCAAAATATCACTTATAAGTGTTGTTCAAATTTCCTGATCCACCTCTGTGGCTCAACCTGCGAAAAGAAACGAGTTGCTACGTAAGTCCGAGAACATGCTTTCCATGGTCTCTGAGCTCGCCTTTGGGACCGACATATCGGTAGAGAGTGACGCGCTCGATGCCGAGTTCCTTGCAGAGATCGGAAACTGAAGTATCGCGCTGGGCCATGGCGGCTTGCGCGAGACGCACCTGAGCTTTGGTGAGCGCGAATTTTCGTCCGCCCTTGCGACCGCGCGCTCTCGCGGAGGCGAGACCCGCCATGGTGCGCTCTCGGATCAGATCCCGCTCGAACTCGGCCAAGGTGGCGAAGATTCCGAACACCATGCGACCGGACGCAGTCGTGGTGTCGATCTGAGCGCCCTTTCCAGTCAGAACCCGCAGGCCGATCTTGCGGTCTGACAGCTCCTTCACCGTGTTGACCAGATGGGCAAGCGATCGTCCGAGGCGATCGAGCTTCCAGACCACCAGCACATCGCCGTCACGCAATGACTTGAGGCAGGCAGTCAAGCCAGGGCGATCATCACGACCGCCGGAAGCAAGATCATCATAGATATTGTCCCGTTCGACACCTGCGGCGCGCAAGGCGTCGTGCTGCAGGTCGAGAGACTGCGAGCCATCGGCTTTGGAGACGCGGGCATATCCGATCAGCATGTATCACAAACGTTGGTTTGAGGCGGCGCTTCGGCCACGATTGCATTGACCTCTGGAAATGTATCTCAACCAGCTTCATAAACAAAGCGTCTTGAACGCTATCAGATTTTGAAAAAGGAACATGTATGCCGCGTCGCGTCACTCTAACCGATCGGCAGAAAGACGCGCTGTTGCGCTTGCCGACTTCACAGACGGATTTGCTCAAGCACTATACGCTGAGTGATGAAGACCTTGGGCATATCAGGCTGCGTCGGCGCGCTCACAACAGGTTCGGCTTCGCCCTGCAATTGTGTGTCCTGCGCTATCCCGGCCGGGTGCTGGCTCCAGGCGAACTGATCCCTGCAGAGGTCATCGAATTTATCGGAGCGCAGCTTGGCCTGGGTGCCGACGATCTCGTAGACTATGCTGCCCGCGAGGAAACACGGCACGAGCATCTTGCCGAGTTACGGGGGCTCTACGGCTTCCGCACCTTCTCCGGACGTGGTGCGAGCGAGCTGAAGGAATGGTTGTTCCGAGAAGCCGAGATGGCGGTGTCGAACGAGGATATCGCCCGTCGCTTCGTAGCCGAGTGCCGACGCACCCGCACTGTCCTTCCCGCGACATCCACGATCGAGCGGCTTTGTGCCGCGGCTCTCGTCGATGCCGAGCGACGCATCGAGACGAGGATCGCCAGTCGGCTGCCTATGTCGATCCGAGAACAGTTGCTGGCATTGCTCGAGGAGACGGCTGATGATCGGGTGACCCGTTTTGTGTGGCTGCGCCAGTTCGAGCCTGGCTCGAACTCTTCGTCGGCCAACCGGCTGCTCGACCGGCTCGAATATCTGCAACGCATCGATCTCCCCGAGGATCTGCTTGCCGGCGTTCCTGCCCATCGGGTGACTCGTCTGCGCAGGCAGGGTGAACGGTATTATGCCGACGGCATGCGCGATCTCCCGGAGGACAGGCGGCTTGCGATCTTGGCTGTTTGCGTCTCGGAATGGCAGGCGATGTTGGCCGACGCAGTGGTCGAAACCCACGACCGGATCGTCGGCCGTCTCTACCGTGCTTCGGAGCGTATTTGCCATGCAAAGGTCGCAGACGAAGCGGGGGTGGTGCGTGACACCCTGAAATCCTTCGCCGAGATCGGGGGCGCCCTGGTCGATGCACAGGATGATGGCCAGCCGCTGGGCGATGTCATCGCGAGTGGGTCAGGGTGGGACGGCTTAAAAACCCTTGTTGCAATGGCAACCAGGCTGACCGCCACCATGGCCGACGATCCGCTCAATCATGTGCTCGACGGTTATCACCGCTTCCGCCGATACGCTCCACGCATGTTGCGCCTGCTCGATCTGCGAGCTGCGCCCGTTGCACTGCCGCTTCTGGAAGCGGTGACGGCCCTTCGTACCGGTTTGAACGATGCCGCGATGACCAGCTTCTTGCGGCCCAGCTCGAAATGGCATCGCCACCTTCGGGCCCAGAGGGCTGGCGACGCTCGCCTATGGGAGATCGCGGTGCTGTTCCATCTGCGCGATGCGTTCCGCTCCGGAGATGTCTGGCTTACTAGGTCCCGGCGCTATGGCGATCTGAAACACGCACTCGTTCCGGCACAATCCATCGCGGAAGGCGGTCGTCTCGCTGTGCCATTGCGGCCGGAGGAATGGCTGGCAGACCGGCAAGCTCGCCTCGACATGCGGTTGCGCGAGCTTGGCCGTGCCGCTCGCGCAGGCACGATCCCGGGCGGGTCGATTGAAAACGGCGTTCTGCATATCGAGAAACTCGAAGCCGCCGCGCCGACAGGCGCCGAAGATCTGGTGCTCGATCTCTACAAGCAGATCCCGCCCACGCGCATCACCGATCTCCTGCTGGAGGTGGATGCGGCGACCGGCTTCACCGAAGCGTTCACCCATCTGCGCACAGGAGCACCCTGCGCTGACCGGATCGGGCTAATGAACGTTATCTTGGCGGAAGGGATCAACCTCGGCTTGCGCAAAATGGCGGATGCGACAAACACCCACACCTTCTGGGAATTGATCCGCATTGGACGGTGGCATGTCGAGGGCGAAGCCTATGACCGGGCGCTGGCCATGGTGGTCGAGGCACAGGCAGCGTTACCCATGGCCCGGTTCTGGGGCATGGGCACGTCGGCTTCGAGCGACGGACAGTTCTTCGTCGCTACAGAGCAAGGTGAGGCCATGAACCTGGTCAACGCGAAATATGGCAATACCCCGGGCCTGAAAGCCTATAGCCACGTCTCCGACCAATATGCGCCGTTCGCAACCCAGGTGATTCCTGCAACGGCAAGCGAAGCGCCTTACATCCTCGATGGCCTGCTGATGAACGATGCTGGACGCCATATCCGCGAGCAGTTCACCGACACGGGCGGCTTCACCGATCACGTCTTTGCCGCATGTGCCATTCTCGGCTACCGGTTCGCTCCGCGCATCCGCGACCTGCCATCCAAACGGCTCTACGCGTTCAATCCGTCGGCCGCCCCGGCGCACCTGCGAGCGTTGATCGGCGGAAAGGTCAACCAAGCCATGATCGAGCGCAATTGGCCCGACATCCTGCGCATCGCCGCCACCATTGCTGCCGGGACCGTCGCGCCAAGCCAGATTCTGCGGAAACTCGCCTCCTATCCGCGGCAGAACGAGCTCGCGACAGCCCTGCGGGAAGTCGGTCGCGTCGAGCGCACCCTGTTCATGATCGACTGGATTCTGGATGCCGAACTCCAACGGCGTGCCCAGATCGGGCTCAACAAAGGCGAAGCTCATCATGCGCTGAAGCGGGCAATCAGCTTCCACCGCCGCGGTGAAATCCGCGACCGTTCCGCCGAAGGCCAGCATTACCGCATCGCCGGCATGAATCTGCTCGCCGCCATCATCATCTTCTGGAACACCATGAAGCTCGGCGAGGTCGTTGCAAACCAGAAACGCGATGGAAAGCTGCTATCGCCCGATCTCTTGGCCCATGTTTCGCCGCTCGGATGGGAACACATCAATCTCACCGGAGAATATCGCTGGCCAAAGCCTTAGCGTAGGATTCCGCCCCCTCCCGCAAACGACCCCTATTTTGGTTGTGGTATGTGGACAGATCATTACGACAGATCTATTTAATCAGTGGCTTGAACAGCAAGATGAACCTACACAAGAGAAGGTCCTAGCTGCCCTGGTTGTTCTACAGCAGCAGGGACCGAGTTTAGGCCGTCCTTTAGTAGATACTGTGTATGAGTCTAAATTTACCAATATGAAAGAACTGCGTGTTCAACATCGCGGTAGACCCTTAAGAGCTTTCTTCGCATTTGATCCCTTACGACAGGCTATTGTTCTATGTATTGCTGATAAAGGCGGTAAAAAGCGTTTTTATAAAGACATGCTGGATATTGCAGATGAACAATACCAACTTCATCTCACTACCCTAGGAGATAAATCTAATGGCTAAGACTCTGCAAGAATTGTTAGCTAGCCGCTCTCCAGAGAGCCAAGCCCGTATTCAAAAAATGGCTGATGAATTACTGCTAGAAAATCAGCTTCATCTTATTCGTGAAGAACTCGAAATTTCTCAAAAAGAGCTTGCTGAAACTTTGGGAATAAAACAGCCATCGCTTTCAGCAATAGAAAATCGTGGCAATGATCTTAAGATTTCAACCATGAAAAAGTATGTTGAGGCAATGGGTGGGAAGCTCCGTATTGATGTAGAGCTTCCAACAGGAAAACATATAGGATTCAACGTTTAACAATAAAAATGGGAGCTATAGGCTCCCATTTTTAGATTCGTATAACGTTGAACCCAACGGTAAATAGTCGTGTGATCAACATTCACACCCCGTTCGGCCAGCATTTCCTGCAGTTCACGATAGCTAATGCCATATTTACAATACCAGCGCACAGCCCAAAGAATGATTTCGCCCTGAAAATGCCGACCATGGAAAGGATTCATATGCTGCACCTTTAGCTAAAACAGTCTTCAGCTTACCATTCGTGGTTATTTGCAACAGTGCCGATTTTTTGAAAAAAGCATAGGTCTAGATAATCAAGCTAGATTTTTTAAAACTCCACATTGGTCAATTGTACATAAACCATCACAAGTACCTCTTAAATCAGATAGTTGTTCAATAAGCTTTTGTTGCTTGATTATATTTTCTCTGATAGCACTGACATGTAAGTCAATTAATTCATTCACATCTGAACAATTTTTCTCAGGTTTGTCTTTATAGGTAAGTAATTGACGAATTTCATTCAAACTCATATTTAAAGTTCGGCAATTCAAAATAAATTTAATTCGCTCAACATAGCCTACATCGTAAAGGCGGTAATTTCCTTCCGTTCTTTCCGGTTCCGGAATTAAACCTTCCTTTTCATAAAACCTAATTGTTAATACTGAACATGAGGTTTTTTTAGAGAGTTCACCAATTTTTAAATGCATTGAGTTAGTATTTCCAAAGATTCTTGACTCTATAGTAACTATAGGGATTCTAATATTCAAAGTTTATAATTTTTTTAATGGGTATAATTATGAGTGGTTGTGGATGTAGTAAAGAAACACCATGCGAAGATAAGAAATCTCAACAAGAAAATCATCCATCAATTGCAGAAGCAAACAATTCAAAGAATTGTGATAATACGCTTAGCTGTTGTGGTGAAGAGGAAGAAAAAAAATCTTCATCTCCTTGCTGTAACACTTCAAACAGTTGTGAAGATACCGCTCAATCCTGTTATGGTTCTGATCCCAAAGAAAATTTAAGCACTGAAGACGTTTTAAAAGATTCGCACTACATGAGTGAATACTTAGTTCCCAAAATGGATTGTTCTGCGGAAGAACAGATGGTTCGTATGGCGCTATCTTCAATTGATGGTGTTCAAAAACTCATCTTTGATTTACCTAACCGTTCTTTAAAGGTTCTACATAATCAAAAAGATGAAAATATAACCACCAAACTTGAAGCTTTGGGTTTTGGTGCAAAGCTTGTGAAGACTGAAACTTATATAAGCAATCAACAGGCTAAGCAAACAAGTACCTACACCATTCCTAAAATGGATTGCTCTGCTGAAGAGCAAATGGTCCGTATGGCTCTTGCAGATATTGAAGCAGTTAAAGGTCTTACTTTTGATCTTCCCAATCGAAAACTGAAAGTCTTCCATAATGAAGGGATTCAGCAAATTACGGCTAAACTCGAAGGACTGGGTTTTGGGGCGAAACTTGATGAAATACAGCTTTCTTCAGGCGATATACCTAATGAACCTGATCCTGTGAGACAAGCTAAAGTACTTAAACTGTTATTAGGTATTAATGCTCTACTTTTCTTTATAGAATTCATCAGCGGTATTATTGCTGCGTCTACAGGATTGATTGCTGATTCTCTAGATATGTTTGCCGATGCAGCCGTTTATGGTATTGCGCTATATGCCGTCGGAAAAGCTGCGAAATATCAAATAAAAGCAGCCCATTTCGCAGGTTGGATTCAGTTATTACTTGCTGTTATCGTGATTGTTGATGTCATTAGACGCTTCATGTTTGGAAGCGAGCCAGAATCAACGCTCATGATTGTTATTGGCCTGCTCGCACTTATAGCTAACGTGACATGCTTATATCTTATTTCTGGTCATCGAGAAGATGGCGCACATATGAAAGCCAGTTGGATTTTCTCGGCGAATGACGTTGTCGTAAATATGGGCGTTATATTTGCCGGTGTACTCGTGGCGTGGACGGGATCAGCTTATCCAGACTTAATCATTGGCATACTGGTTTCTTTATTCGTACTTAATGGTGCCCGAAAAATTTTGGCTTTGAAGTAAGGGCACTGTTGCAAATAACCACGAATGGTAAGCTGAAGACTGTTTTAGCTAAAGGTGCAGCATATGAATCCTTTCCATGGTCGGCATTTTCAGGGCGAAATCATTCTTTGGGCTGTGCGCTGGTATTGTAAATATGGCATTAGCTATCGTGAACTGCAGGAAATGCTGGCCGAACGGGGTGTGAATGTTGATCACACGACTATTTACCGTTGGGTTCAACGTTATGCTCCTGAAATAGAAAAACGTTTACGCTGGTATTGGCGTAATCCTACAGATCTGAGCTCGTGGCATATTGATGAAACCTATGTAAAAGTGAATGGACGATGGTCTTATCTGTATCGTGCAGTCGATCAACGTGGCGATACCATTGATTTTTATCTTTCTTCTAGACGTAATACCAAATCAGCATATTGTTTTCTTGGAAAAATTTTAAATAATGTGAAGAAGTGGCAAATTCCACAAGTGATCAACACGGATAAAGCACCCACATATGGACGTGCTTTATCACGGTTAAAACGGGAAGGTAAATGTCCACCAGACCTTGAGCACAGGCAGATTAAGTATAAAAATAACGTGATTGAATGTGATCATGGCAAGCTAAAGCGGATCATCAGGGCCACATTAGGATTCAAATCTATGAAGACGGCTTATGCCACAATTAAAGGTATTGAAGTCATGCGTGCACTACGTAAAGGACAAGCATCGTCATTTTATTATGGTCAGCCTCAGGGTGAAGTGTGTCTAATCAACAGGGTTTTCGGTCTCTAAGTACTTTTTAAAGGGAACATCATCGACTCAAATCTCTATTTGCAACAGTGCCATTAATAGTCCCATCGAAAAGAAGGAGTTTCTTTTCTTTTGTATTAATAGAGTTTTGAAATGATTGGCTACATGCTAAGTAGTGACGTTCTTCAAAATCTGAGATAGCTTGCTTTTTCAACGATTGAGTAGGATATACAGATACCGTATAAGCATCCTGAACAATAAAGAAGATTTGATTTTCTTCTCTTTCTCTTGCTTCTTGATCAGTCATATTAGCTGTAACTGACATTAACTTTTCCGTAGCTTCAGAAGCTTTCAAACCTAATTGTCTGTATGTTTGGGCTAAAGAAGCTACTGTTTCAGCTTTTTTACAATGAGCTTGAGCTAATTCATATACTGTTTCTGAATAAGCAGAAGTACCAATACAGGCTATGAGTAAGGATAGAGCTATCTTTTTCATATTTAGAATCTACTTCTTTTTAAATAATTCATTATTTAAAGCATCTAAACAAGATGTATATGTGTGTTGTCCGAAACCTGTAATAACATTATTCCGTTTAATTTGATCATTAAAAACAGGAGCTTGATATGCATCGGAAACAATAACGAATACTGAACCGTACCGGGTTTGTCGGAGACTTTTTATTTAAGTTAGGCCGCCTGACCTAACGGGTTAATCTTATCATTGTACATTGCTTCAAACTCAAAAGGCGATACATTGTCAACGGCATTCTAAAATTGACCCCTTTTACCTTACAAATGGCAAAGTAAAATTGACCCCTGAAATCAGAGAAAGAGCGGTTCAATTACTAATTGAATCTGAAAAAGATTATCCTTCTACTTGGGCAGCAATCACAGCTATTGATCCTAAAATCGGTTGTACTCCTGAAACATTGCGTGTTTGGTATCAAAAATATTTAGATCAACAAAATCCTGTCAAAATACAACAGATATCTGATCAAGAAAAAATGAAGGGTAATCCCCCCCTAAAATACTAGCTCTTTAAAAGAGGCAGTATTATGCTTTTACAACATGGTGTTTAACTTGAGAAACTGAATTTAAAACAATCTACTGTAACTCTTCCAGACAGATATGAAATTAATCCACCCCTAGCCCTTTAAACACCGCATCTACCGGATCTGCATAGAAGCTGGTCTGGAACTTGGTAAACAGTTCCACAGGAATCGTTGGGATATCTGCCGCACTACTCATTGGCAAAGCAACCTTCTTGGCACCCGCATCAAAAGCAACTTGCAGACATTCGGCAATACTTTCCACCGGTGTCACAGAACCACCCAAGCTCATATCACCCAGTACCACCATCTGACTTTGAACCGATCGTCCTAAGAGGCCAGAAGCGAAAGCCACTAAACTTGGCAGAGCAAGATGGCTGAGCGGGCCGGTATTCTGTAACTCCACCACATGTAAGTGGAAGTCATGTTCCAGTACCTTACTGCCCCCCGAGATCCGGGATGCATTGGCCTTGAAGTAATCAAAAGCAATCTTGACCTGTTCTTTGGCACTACTTGAATTCCATAAGCCAGATGTCGCCAATTTTCCTGAACCTTTAGTGACTTGCAGTTCTAAGCGGTATAAACCTGGCATGCCCTTATTACTGAGTCCGATGGTATACAGAAAACCTGGTTTAGCAGGACCTTCGGGAATAAGTCCGCCACCCCCCTGCTCTTTGACTGAAACAAAATGCTCTTCTAAGGTGTCATTGTCGATATAGCTGAAATGCACATCATAGAATTCCATCCCTCCAATTTTCTTCAGCTGTTCTTTGACCCGACGGCGCACCTGCAGTGCATATTCCAGGCATTGCCGTACATCTTCTTTATTAAACTGACCGTGTGGGTAAAGCAGCTTCATCAATCCAGAAACCGTCTTGCGAACGGCGATCACATCACGCTGATTCAGGTTATTCCCTAGCTTGAAGTACTTCTCAATGGCATCCGCAAAACTGCGCTTGCGCATTTCCCGGAAGAATTCAGCCAGATAATCAACGATCAATCCATAACGGTTGGTGAAGAACTCCGGGCGCATCTTCGGAATTTCCCAGCCGGGGATATAAGCATGAAAACGATCGAAGAATGCCGAATCGATCATGGCTTCAGGGAAAGGTGCCAAGAGATGGCTGGTTTTTACCAAGGATTCAACACTTTGGTTAATATTACCCACAAAAACCATCGAAGCAGAGGCTTCCATCTGTTCACGACCACGGGCAAAAGATCCTGAGGCCATGTAGTCTTTCATGATCTGTACGCCATCTTTGTCCTTAAAGGAAATACCAGCGACTTCATCAAAAGCTACCACATCCCATAAGCCCACCAGACCAATACGGCGGCTACTCATGTTATAGAACAGGTTGGCGACAGTCGTTTGTCCACCGGAGACTAAAATACTATTCGGTGAACACTCTTTGTAAATATGGCTTTTCCCGGTACCGCGTGGTCCCAGTTCACAAACGTTATAGTTATTTTCAACGAACGGAACCATACGCGCTAATAGGTGCCATTGCACGTCCTCTTTTAACGAAGCCGGTTCCATGCCGATGGAACGGATTAAACTCTCGCGCCACTGATCCGTGCTTAATGCTGCTCTGCCACTGAAGAGTTCATCCATATTCATATTCGGCATTTGAATCGGCTTGAGTAAACTCACCCCAAATGGAGAACTAGTCTGTCCTTCTTCAAAATAATAACTGAGCGTAGCAATGACCCAGATACCACCGACCAGCAGCTTTTCATACTCTTTGACGATGCCTGCCGAGATCTCGGCATCTTTGATGCCCAGATTACTAAATGATGCTTCGTATTTGTCCTTACGCTCATTCAGCTTTACGGTCACCCGATCAATGACCTTATAACTGCCACGCTCACGAACCAGGGATTTCACCTTCTCAGCTTCATCAGGTCGTACATAGTTCTCTGCCAGCACAGTCTTTACATTACGTAGTCCCTGCTCAATGATCTCTGGATCATCCGAGGCACAGTACATTCCCAGCAGGTATTCAAGTACATAGACCGGGACATTGGCCCCTTCTTTGATCAGTTTAGTTAGATCCTTACGTACCACCCGCCCAGCAAAGTGTTCATTCAGCAGCTGATCCAGTTCTTTATCGTTAGCAGATTCCATGTAGGCTACGCTCTATCGTTAATTCGTTATTAGAAGAAGTCATCGGTAAATGCCAAATCAATGGTGACCTTATAGCGTTGCATCTCGATATTCAGGTCTTTGTCTTTCAGTACCAGGAAGTAATCTTTCTTACGGTCAAAATCAGTGCCAGACAATGACAGTCTGACCTGTTTGACCCGATCGGCAACAGAGTCGGTAGTGCTATCAAAAGTCAAAGTTTCTTCACTGGAAACTTTAAGATCCCCATCATAAATGGCAATGGATAAAGTCACTGGCATGACCAGCTCACTGACAGCTTCAGTTTGCATCAAATCAAACTTCTGGATGTTATTGACCATCTTCAGCGTGGATTTGGTAGAAATGACCTCAACTTTACGCTTGGTCCGCTGTCCAGCCTTTTCACCACGTAGCTGTTTTACCATCAGTACCGGCACCACAATTTCCTGAGGCATGATGCCGCCATGCACAAAACGTGAGCCTCCTACAAAATGGAAACGGTTCGCCCCTTTTGGAATCCAGAAATCAGTCGCAGATAGTGTGCCTGCCGTAGCTTGGGTTGAGCCTTTCCATGCTTCCTTGCTCTCTGGTAAACCATGCCCAATCACATAGCGTTTTTTGCTCTTCAATGTATTGGCAGGTTTTTCAGTCAAGCTTGAACGATCCGCAGATTCCAGTTTACTTTGCTGGAACAGGAAGCCATGGTCGGCTGTAATCAACAGGGTAGAAATATTGAAGTGCATTAAGATTTTGCGGCTGAGTTCGGTCAGCTCTTCAATGGCATGTTCTACCGCCATAAAGGTTTCTGATTCTGTCGAGGCGCTGTCACCGCGTGCATCAATCACGTTGTGATAAACGTAAATCAGCTCATGGTCTTTCAGCGCTTCACGGCCTTCATCACGCGACCAGCCTTTTACCATTTCAGCGGTTACTGCCAATCCATTATAGGCAGCCAGAATTTTGGATCGTGCTGCAGTCCCTTTGCTGGACTGCCCATCTACTAAAACATCATCCCCTGCGGCCTCTTTGTACTCCAAAGTCTGATGCGGCAACAACGAGGCCATGCCCAGTGTGGTGTAACTTGGGACAACACCCAGCTGTGAAGACAAGGTCGCTTCAGAATAACGCTTTTCATTGATACGATCACGCAGCTCTACCGCAGCTTCATAACGGAAAGCATCACTGATAATTACCACAATACGGCGTTTCGTTGCAGAATTGAGTAAGGGTCTGACGTGGGTATCGTAGAAGTTCTGCTGATTTGGGATATCTGCCACTTTCCAGACATTCAAGCGTTGCTCAGCTTCTACACGCTCGCCCCAGTTTCGTGCCAAGTGGTCAATAAACCAGTAGGCATAGCAATTTTCGACTTCTTCATCGAGTTTTTTCAGGATATCGACATGAGCGCGTTGAGAAGCAGCACTGTAGTGGCGATAGGCCATATCAAAGCGATACAACTCCTGTTCATAGGCTGTATACAAGGCTTCGCTGGAGTCGAAATAGAACCCAGAATCAAACTGCAGTCGCAGACTGAACAGCTCAATCGCTGCCTGCAACGCTGTATAGACGGTACGGTATTTACGGCGGGTTGCATCGTCCTTATGTTTGGACGCCCAATAGCCATCCAGACGGGTAGAAATAACCGTTCTGAAATGTTCCAGTTCAGCTTTGGCTGCTGCAGGGATATGACTGGCCAAATCAACAATGATCTTTTGTTCAATCACTTCAAAGGTCATGACATCGAGCAGCTGCTCCAGATCAAAAGCCCCGACCTTTTCTTGGATCCGCAGTGCATTGGCCACGGTCTGGGAGAGTGTATCGAAGGTTGGGTAGTATTTAGAACTGTCTCTCCAGCGCGACAAAAAGGCTCTAGCTGTTGCACGGGAGCTGACGGATGACATCACCAGTTCTTGAGCCCATAGTGGTATATCGCCCAGGCTTTCACAAAAACCTGTGCTCATCAAACGGATAAAGAACGTACCGAGCTTGAATGGTGCTTCCCCATTCAATTCTTCAACCGATGCTGGATAACCAATTTCCGCCTGTAATGCGGTGACCAAAGCCGGCACCAGTTGGAACTTTTCCAGTTCAGCAAAGGAGTCAGGATTCACTTCCAGAGCCAGGTTCTGCTGTACCATTTCATCTGCCAGTGCCAGAACGATATGCATCAGCTCGGCACTGTCAGCCTTGACCACAGCCGCAATCATAGCCATATCCAGATCCTGTGCATCTGCATCAGACTGGATATAGCGTTTCAATGTACTCAGACGGGCTTTGGCTTTAAGGAATTCTTCACGTTTGGCCAGATGTTCTCTTAGACTCTGCTGCTGTAAGCCAAGCTCATTGAAGATAATCGAGAAACGATCGGCATAGAAGCTGCGAGAATAGAGCTTGATGTCCAGTAGCCAGTCTTTTTCGGTTTCAGGCTCAGGGTATGGGAAATACAGCAAGTATTTGCCCTGCTGGTCTTGTAGTTCCAGTTTGAGCTTGATCGCCAGGCTCGACTCTTCTGCCATATTCAGAATCTGGACATCCCCCAGATTTAAAGCTTTTACTTCTTCGTTAAAGGACTGTTCAGCATCGTACCAAAAGACAATTCGGTGCTGTTCAATATAAAAGGCTTGTTCCAGACCTTGTTGTAGTTGACTTAAATTCATGCAACGACCTCATCAAGGTCTAGTACCGGAGAAAAAGTATTCATCATTTCTCCCCCGTAATCGCTTTCACTTCAGCCAACAAGTCTCCAAACTTGCCGTAGTTCACTTTCACTCCATCATCGAGATCTAAGCTAATACGCTGATCGGCATAGTGACGCAGTTTTTCCTCAAAGCTACTGAGTTCAGCTTGTTGCTTATGCAAATCTTGCAGTTTTTTCTCGATACGCTTGATTTCAGCCGCAGAGTCACTGCTTTCTTTTGCTGTTTCCAGAGAATTAGCATAAGCAGCCATTTTGGAAATCAGCGGCATAACGTATTCGGTACGCATACGCGCCAAGGTACTTTCGTTATAGCGGTGCAAGTACACCAACGCCTGGAAAGCCCCCTGTTTACCACTGCTGAATAACCAGTAGATTGGACGCTTTTTATAGGTCTGCATATGGTCTTTATAGAACTTACTGGCGAGGTAACGGCGAATGGTATCTTCCGCTGTTTCACTTGCTTTTTTATCTAAGCTTTCTGCCAGCCACTGCATATTGGCATCTAGCGTGTCTTTCCCCCAAACCGCAGTTAAGAACTCTTGGATACGGTGGGTTGCGTCATCTTCAAACCAGTGCATTTCGGTCAATGGAATAATACCGTCAGCATCGGCTGGGAATGTTTGATAACGGCTGGCATCGAAGTCTTGATTGCCTGCATGGGCATAGATTAGACCTGGTTCATCTAAGCTATAACGTCCCATCATGCAACCAAGAGCATAAGAGACTAAACGCTGGCTGTCTTTTTCACGGTCGGCACGGGTAAGCGTAATTTGCTCATCGGGTACATCTGGGGTGAGTTCATCCTGTAAACCATAAGCGTCAATAAACAGCTTATTGTTTTCTTCTTCCAGACGTTTCATTTCCGCCACGGCGTCAGCATTTTGCTGTTTCCATGTATTAAAGGCTTGTTCTAGGTTTGGCTGCCCCGTACGAATAATTGGATTTTGAGTAAAGTCCCATGAGGTTTCGTAGGAATCCCAATCAAATTTAGCAATTGAGATAAGACTTTTAACTATATTCTCCGTATTGATGGAAATATAGTTTGGCCCTAGCGTTAATTTTCGAAAATCACCAGACTGAAAGTGTAAAGTAGGATTTAAAATTTTCGACCAATAATCAGCAAATTTAGTATTTAGTAAACCCAATCCAATATAAGTTAGCTTTTTGTCTTCATAAAATGCTGATGGTCCTGCTGCATCAAATAGGAAACCTTCTGGCAGTAATCTACCCGCTAACTTTCCACTTGTAACATCTGACCAAGTTATGCCAAGTTTTAAATAATATTCTTCACCTCTAGTACAGGAATTACTTTCAGATTTAATTCTTCTGCCATTAAATTCCCAGTCTACTAAAAATTCGTAATTACCATACCATTTTCTATATGAACCTCCTTTATTATATGGAAACCATTTTAAGTTTAGCTTCGTAATATTTATTTCATTCCATGATCTTACATAATTATTGTTATTTCCTGTCTGGACGCCATTTGAAGAGACAGCAAGGCTTCCCATGTTTGGAAAAGTCGAAAAAGAATTACGTACCTTATCACTCACCCAATAAGCAATAGGACTACCAGGAATTTTCTTAAAGTCATCTGGTTTAGCATTAAAAAACCAACCACAATCGGGATTATTAATCGCTTCTAATGTTTTAGGTGCCTGATTTTCAGAGCCTCTAAAATCAGAGAGACGTATATATGACCCCATAAAATTACTTACATGTGATTTAGCCAATGTGAATGTACAAATAGGTACCGTTGCTCCATCAAAACCAGAGTATTCCAACTGAACCAAACTTGTGATTGTTGCATGATCAATAAAGTGAGCACGTAAATTTTCATAAGACGAGATAAACATCCACACAAATGGAGACATAAAACCTAGCTGTCCACTTTCTTTAGTCAGCTGTAAATCTCGAATCATAAACGCTGAAAAAAGATCTTTTTCATAACCCTGATAGTTCTTTTTTAAATAGTTTTTAAGATTTGGATTTAAGTACTTGTTGCCCATATACGGCGGATTCGCAATCACAGCATCATATTGTTTGGCCAATAACATGGCTTGCTGAACGAGCGGTAACAGTTCTTGTGCTGACTGCTGACTAAAGATATCGCCTGATGCTGCTGCTGTATTCAGCTTGCTTTCTAAATCAGGTAGTTTCTTAGCGAATGCTGCAGGGATTTGAATCAAAGAACCAAAGGTTGAAGAGTGTTCAAATAAATCCAGTAATTCTTGTAAATCTGCCTGCGCAATACCAGTACTTGCCAAGTCCTGACTCAATGCGTCTAAACGTTCTGGCTGACTGTCTTGTAGCGCAATAATATTCAGCTTCGGTGGATTGCTAAATAAACGGCGGTCATCCTCACGTGCTTTCATCAATAGCGCAAAACTGGCTAACTGCGCGGCACGGGTATCAATATCAATCCCGTACAGGTTATTTTCTAGAATCAAACGTGGAATATCACGGCTCCGGTAGCCACGTTCTAAGTAAATCGCTTTTAAGCAGTCATAAGCTTCCACCAGAATATGCCCCGAACCACAAGCCGGATCCAGTACCGTAATGCTTTCAGGGTTTAAAGTATCGCCATCTTCACTGATCCGCACATCAATCAGCTGTTTTAACTGTGCATTGACTTCATTACTTTGCTCAGCCGGCTGAATATAGTATTCCCACTCACTGGCAACCATACTTTCTGGCTGTGCCATCATCCATAGACGACCAACACTGTTTTGCACCAAATACTTCACAATCCAGTTTGGGGTGAAGAGTTGTGTCGCTGCAGGAATATCTTCACTCTTGACGACTTTACCAATCACCTGGTCTTTCTTTTCAGAAATATAGAATTGATACAGCCAGCCAATAATCTGCACATCCGACCAATCTTCTTCCGGAATGCTGCTCACTAAATCACGGATCAAAGAGTCGGTTTTGGTGAGGTTATCCGGTAACAGTAGTTCAGACTCATCAGAAACCTGTTCAAACAAGAGTGGCATGACCTGATTCAACGCATGACATTGAGCCAGTAACAGCTCACGGTACAGCTCTTCGTCTTTATTACCATCCAGCTTTAACTCAGCTACACGGCTGGCATCTAAGCCCGGCAGCTCAATGTCCAGACATTCTTCCAGAATCTGTGGCAAGCCTGCACTGCCATCGGCACTGCTCAGTACACGGCGACCATGATCGAGTAAGCCTTTGCATTCCATGTAGCGAATCGCACAGAGACGGTTAAACCAGCTGTAAGCGATATAATCAATGGTTTGCTCAAAACTGCTGGCTTGAATGCGTTTGATCAGCTTGTCACGAGATTTCATGACGGATAGCGGAAAAACCTGATCGCCAATCAGCAGCAAGTCACCTTTCTGTTCTGCCGGTAAAATGCGGTCTGCGGTGATGCCGTATTTGGCAGCCTGCTTGCGCATGGCTGCGATAAAATCATTCCGTGCTTGCGGTGCGTATTTTTTAATATTGCTGGTGTTCATAGTTCAACCTTAAATGAATTACTGATGCTGATATCCCTAAGCCCTGTTAGCGGATACGCACACGCTTTTTATCACTCACAATTTTTTTCAATTCAGCTTTGAGTGCGTCTACAAACTGATCCACTGATTCTTCTGTTTCCAGGTAGACACTACTGGAGGTTTTGCTGTAAATGCTGGCGACATCAACTTCGACAACAGGTTTCGGTGGCACTACGGCTGTCGCAGGCTGTACCGGACTCACAGCAGGTGTTGATGTAGCTGGGCTGGAGGTGGTTGCAGTGTTGGTTACACTCTCTGCTTTGCTCTGAGCCAATTGTGCCGCTTTGGCCTGACGCTGGATTTCCGCCTCAACTTCGCTTTCCAACTCATACAAGGCTTCATCAAAACGCTCGACGGCGGTTTGGGTTTGCAGCATATAGATGGTGGACAGGCTAGTTTCCACTTCAATATCCGTTTTCAGCAGTTGTAGTGGGCGTAATAGCTTGTTACTCAGCTCAGCGCTAGCGATGCCACTGTTTTTAATCTCGGCTTCTAACTGCTTGATCTTGTCATCAATGTGTTCTATCGCCTGATTGCGCTTCTCAGTCAGCAATTGCTCATTGACGCTTTCCACTGTACGAACCAAATCAGCCACTTTATTTAACAGGCCATAGGGCGATTCAAGGGTGGCAATACGATGTAATTCGGAGAGGGCTTTTTTTGCCACATCATCACTGCCCAGTGCCTGTTTATTTTTCTCAAAATGACGTAGGGCCTGCTGCAGTTGCTGCCAGCTTGGCATCTGGTTACTGAAGAACTCATGAATATCACGATAATCTTCTTCCAGATCCAGATAGTCATCCTTGTTATCAACCACGGCCTTAAAGAAATCGAAGCTGTCGCTATTGGCCAGCAAGCGATCCAAGCTTAAGATAGACCGTTCAATGACTTTCTTGCCAGGGAATTGCCCGACATCGGTTTTGCTCTTATACGACTTAAAGTTGGCTAACCAGGTCTTAAAGTTTTGGGTATAGAACTCAAACAGCTCTTTTTCTGTCGATGGTCCCATTGCAGAGAACAAGTCTTGGGTGAGTTGGCGTGCCTGTTTCAATACCTGATCATCAGTCTGGCGTTTTTTAATAATGGAAACATCACGGCGACGGCGGCTGTTTTGTAAAGGCTCAAAGGCATCTTTTAACTGTAAGCTGCCGCCATTTAGCTGCAGTGAAATCCGCCCCATTGCCGCCAACTGACCCACCAGCAGTAAAATCTCGGCATCCGGCCAGCCATAAGGACGTTTGGCAAAACGATCGACCACATCTGAGACTAGAATACGCTCTGTACCAGTGGCGCGTAGTGCAATGTACTGCTCCACTTCCTGTAGGGCTTTCGGATTGCTCTGCCCGCCATCCAGAGACAATCCTAGCTGCGCCATATCATCTACAGTCAATACGGCGTTCAGTTCACGCCAAGCATCCTGCTGATAGACCTGCAGATAGCTCAGTTTGGTATAAGTGTTTTCCAGCAAATAACGACAAGCCTCATCCAGCTTGGTGGTTGGACTTGAAGATGAAAGTTGTAGATGTTGACCCAAGGCATAACTTTCCGCGTCCAGCAACATTTCTTCGATCCGGACACGCAGACGTTTTTTACGCTCCTGATTCTCACGGCCACGGTCTGCCAGAATACGGGTGATATCGGATTGGGTACCATCATCATTTAAGCGGATGAATTTATTGGTTTTCAGCCATGTGCGCAGTTCATTAAAGAACTGTTTATCATCTGCCAGTTTAAACAGCACTTGTCCTTCGGCCTGAGTACTTTTACCAATACAGTAAGCTTCAGTGTAGAGGTTGTATTCCGTATCCAGCGGAGAAATGATTTCAACTTTTAAATCGCTCTCATACTTCCCATCCAGGCTATGGCTATCTAGGAAACGACCAATCTGATAGTCCATCTTGTTGGCTTGATGGCGGTATTTGTTCTGATCGCGCAGTAAATCTTTAAAGATCAGATTGGCTAACTCTTTATTTTCTTCTGAAGCTGCTAAGTCAGTGGCTTTAATTTTTCGAGTGATATCCCGCTCTTCATTAGTCAGGAACAGGAACTCATCGCCATTCCTAGTAATCAGGCTTTCTTTTTCCAGACGCTGCAGGCTCTCTTCAATCCGCTTGCGCAATGCCAGCTTATCTTCATCAATTTTCTCAATCGACAAAGTCACCAGGTTATCCAGCGTACCTTTGATGATATCGACATAGCGGATCATGAACAGGGTACGCAGCATCTGCACATCAAAACCATCTAGGGTCTTATTCTGCCCTGCCTGGTCGATGGTACGCTTCACTGCAGTATCCAGGAAACCTTCGACTGAAGTATAGAAGCGGTGGAAAGGAACCAGGGCACCGACTTCATCTGTAGCAATCGCATTGGCGGCCATCTGGAACGCATCCAGCATGGACCGTTCACCATAGGCCAAGTGTGCACCGGTCGCACCGACTTTACGGATTTCTTCAAATACTTTTTGTACCAGCTGGAAATGGTACGGCGCAAAAGGATAGTTATGAATAAAACTGTCTGGCCCCTCATAGTTCTTGAGGGTTGGGCCTGAACGGTCAAAGGTAATCTGATTTTTTAAGATATCGCCCTTTTGCTCAAACACCGATCTGAGCAATGCTTCTGCTTCTGGGGTTTTGCGTAATAAACGTTTCTGGATGACTTCATCGGTATTGGAACTGGACAGTGATAAACGGGTTTTAAAACGTCCAGCAATCTTGGAGAAGTCATTGGCTTTGGAAGAAGACATCTCACCTAAAACAGCATCGATGTCTGCCTGTGAGGTCACGATAATCCAAGCACGGCCTTTACAGATCGTACCCAGGTTTTCAGTAATGGTTTGCAATGTCAGCATCAAGCGGGTATCGCTGCCAATAAACTGCCCCACTTCATCGACCAAGAACAACATGCGTTGCTGGGGTCCTTTGCTGTCCAGGTATTCTTTCACCCACTGACAGAAATTTTCAACCGAAACACTAAAGGTCTGCTCAGAATCCTCAAACCACTTGTGTGCCGCTTCTGCTGATAAGTTGAGGGCTTGGGAAATTGCGGTTTCGACATCATCCTGATAGAACTGATAGCCGTCACGTTCTTCTAGCCAAGACATGCCGCTAGATTCTTCAAAAGCCTGTTTAAAGCGCTCATACACCCCTTTCTGGCTCAGGTGACGTTCCATATGTGCAATATGTGGATGATCGGCACTAAAACCCTGATATTCGTTAAACACGCGTAAAAACACATTCAGAATCGGATTACCATCATCATTGGAGCTGGCTTTACTGTCGATATTAAATAGGATGACATCGGCATGATGACTAACCGCTTTACCAATATCCGCACGGATAAACGCATCCCGGATTTTGCTTTCATCAAAGAATTCTGCAGCACTGCGTTCGTTACCTTCCGCGTCACGTGCCACTTTATTGGCCAGAATATACGACAAGGTTTTCAGGAAATGTGATTTACCTGAACCAAAGAAGCCAGAAATCCACACGCCGACACGATTGGCAATCGAAGGGTCGCTGAGGTCTGTACAATAGGACTGGAAAAAGTCACGAAAATGCTTTTCCAGCTCATTGGTGACCACGTACTCATCCAGCTCCTGGTAAACCGTGGCATTATCATCCTGATCTGCCTTCACCACCCCGTTAATTGCACGATCTAATGGCTTGTAAAAAAGTTCTTTAATGTTCATCTCAATCCATTCCCCCGAATTCTTATTTCTATTTGCCGTGTTTAAGGCACTAATCTGAATGCTCTGTAGTAATTGTTGCTTGGAATTTTTCCAAATAAACTCATCGCTTGACCGTCGTAATAGCCCGGGTAAAACAGCACCACTGGCTTATGCCCCAGTAACGAATGCAAACTGTTCAATAAGTGATGGGCACGTAACAGTGGCCAAACCGACCCAACCCCAGTCATCAACACAATATCTTGCGCATTGGTGGCATATTTGCTCACCAGATACGGCGCAAACTTATCCATATGCAGTGGACCTTTCAGAGCCTTGAGCAGTGCCTCATCGCCTTTGGCTTTTTGCATTTGAATGGCTTTATCGATGAAGTTACGCTCAGCCAGATAATCCACCACGGCTTGCAGCAGGTTGATATTCACCACCTTCAGCTGACTGTGTTTTTTCTCCAGCATCCCGTCTAGAAAATGCAGATATTCGCGCACTTTCAACTCATCTTCAGGTGCATAATCAAAAATCCAGAAGCCAATTTCATTGCCCAGTCCTTGTCCAGTGAGAAACTCAGTGGAAAGAATTCGCTCTGGAATCTGGTTCAGACGCTCATGTATTGTTTGACTCATTGCTGCCCCTCTACAACTAACGCGTCCATACCGACACTTCCATAGATCTTTTAATGCGTTGTTTATAATGTTCTTCCAACAGGCTACGCAGCTCTGCTCTGACGATCACACGCTGCAACTCCAGCTTACGGGTACTTTTTAAGTAACCGGCTTCTGCCAGCATGCGAAACACCACCTGCCCCATTTTTTTCTTGCTGGACTCTTTCCAATCACAGATATCCGGATCGCGTTGTGAGCGTTCATCCAAAAAATCTGACCAGATATAACTGTCCAAGTATTGCGCCTGGGAGATATAGGCATCCCTCATCACCGTTTCCATAAACTCAAGCAGCAACAGGTTGCGTTCCAGTGCGCCACAAAAAGCCACCTGGGTCGCCAGCTCATCGTCCCCATCCCGCAAAGCTTTCCAGAAATCAGGCTCTAAGCGCTCAAGACGCTTACGAATGGCAGTGGCGTTACGTTGGGCTGAAGCAGGCGTTCTTTTTTGCAGAATATTGTCAATCTGAATTGCCTGATGCCATTGTTCTGGAGTCGCTTCTCGTAATAACAGATCAGCGATCAGCCGGCTTTCACGCACCATCAGGGAACCGCCAATCAGGTCACTGTCATAATGAAATTGTTCTAACATAGCCAATCTCCTATGAGGCCTGATCAAACAGGTAAGACGACAGCTTTTCGATATCTGAGCGTTGTAGTACCAAGGGATATTTCAAGGCATCATCCGCCTCAGCCAGCGTGATCGCGGCCTGATATCGCTGCAAAGTATAGTGAGCCAGGGCTTTTTTCACCGGAATCTGTAATCTGCCATCAGGCATGCCGAAGTCTTTTTCGACCAGCACTTGTTGTGATGAGTTCAATTTTGGATTAGGGATCAGCGTCAGTACAATTTCTTCATGCCATTGCTGATCCTGAGCAGGGTCTACTGACTCAATCGCCACCACAACAGGTGTGCGATCAATTCTGGAGAGTAAAAAGTCCTTAAACTGCTTGCTCTGATGGCAATAGGCACGGACATGCCAGCGAAAACCGGTATACACCAGGGTGTGTGGGGAAATGATGCGTTCATGCCACTGCGGATTCTGCATCGAGGCATAAATCATTTTTAAAGTGTTTTGGTTTCGGCAGGCACGCAAAACTTCCCGAATCACTTCAGGACGTACACTGCGATCAGGTAATTGAACTGCTGCAAGATTCGGTTCTGGCATCGCAATCAGGGCATACGATTCACTGAGCAAGCCCGAGAGCATATTGAGATATTCATTGATATGCGCTGTAGTCAGTACAGGCTGGAAGCTGGCTTTAGGCACATAACCCTTGACTGAGGGGTCATGAATCAAGGCATCGGGGTTATACAGCGTATTATAGCGCTTGATATCCGCAGAAGCCTGCTGTCGACTCAGCCCAAACCAGCTCATCAAACGATTGGTAACCAAACGACCTTCCCAGTAAGCAAGCAGCTCGATCGCTCGCATTCGTAGCAGGACTTCATGCTTATCTGTCGTCATATACCAATCAGTCAATAAATAGCAGCTTTAAGATTACCCTACAGCAAATATACAGTAAACATTTTTGACGGTATTTAAAGGTAGTATTGCAATCATCAGATAAAAAATATACTAGTATCCTGATGATAGCCGTCAAAGTACGATCTCTAGCAGATCATGGATCCTGGTATAGCGCGTGAATTGAGCTAAGTTTTAGAATGAGAGCAATATGGGTTTTAGATTTCGTAAAAGTATTAAATTATTCCCGGGTTTTAAAATTAATCTGACCCATAAAGGCATCAGCAGTGCCAGCATTGGCAAACCTGGTGCTTCTCTAAATATTGGGAAAAAAGGTACGCGAACCAGTGTCGGCATTCCAGGTACGGGACTATCTTACTCTAAACACCAACCTTACTCTAAAAAGACCCGTGTTCCACAACCGACATCGCTAGAACACACGGAATATAATCCTCAGAATTTAGAACAACCGAAGGCAAAGATATGGCCTTGGATTATTTTTGGAATATTGTGTTTTATGGTGGGTGCCGTCATTTTTTAGCAAGAACCGCATTGTATTTTAATCAAAAAAAATGCCCAGATGGATGAATGGGCAAACTAAGGAATTAATATCCTTCAGAAACTCCAGCGCAATTCTCGCTACTTTCAGTAAGCGACTCTGGCTCAATCATGATGGTCTGACTCAATCGAATCGAGGTAAATCGATCCATCACAATTGGAGCAGAAATTATGCTTGATCACACTCTTGGTTAATGCTGAAAAGTCTTTGAGTTTTAATTAATAAATAAGAGTATCCATGTCTACCCTCAACTTTACTTATTTTCAGATAGCAACCAATCGAGAGCGTTCATTTTTACAATACCATTATAATTGGCTTCAGTCCCTATGGTGTCTAAGGTAAGTAAATACTTGGGATATGAATCAGAAATTTTCTGTAATGGACGTAACTCTCGGCTGAGTGTCTCCTCATTGAGCGTTTCTAATGCCACCTGATAATAAGTTAAATTCTGTAAAGTATCGACAGCAACAAAATCAATTTCATATTCATCAACCCGCCCTACATAGACCGTATAACCTCGTCTGACAAGCTCAAGATAAATCACATTTTCTAAGATATGACCTTGATCAGCATTAGCATCAGGCAACATAATCCGGCGCAATCCGACATCAACTAAATAGTATTTTTCAGAGGATTGTAATAACTCACGCCCGCGTACTTTAAATTGTGCGGCACTATAAAATAACAAACTGTCCTGTAAGCCCTGAATATAGCGTTTTACTGTTTCAAATGAAATCTTAACCCCACTTGAAACAAAGGTATTTTTAATTTTATTGATGGAAATAGGTGAGCCTGTCACGCTTGCCAAATATCTTGCGACACGCTCGAGAGAGTTAATATCGGCAGTATTCAAACGGGGAATAACATCTTTAAACATTACACTGGCATAGACCGCTTGCAAGTAATCATAAGTTTCCTGCTGGCTAGTCATGGCAAGCGTATAAGGGAAACTACTGCGCGTATACATGGCATACAAATCACGATTGGATAATTGTTGGATGATCGGATTATTTTCAATATGCCACTGTTTAAATTCTTGGAATGACAGAGGTAGAACGTGTTGCTCGATATAGCGTCCTGTAAGTAAAGTCGCAAGTTCTCCACTTAGAAAGAATGCATTTGAGCCTGTAATATATAAATCGATATAATCCCGAACATATAAAGAGTCGACTACTTTCTCAAAATTTGTAACATGTTGTATTTCATCTAAAAAAACATAGTTTTTTTTGCTTTTATCAACTTTAGACAGTACATAATCATGTAGTTTACGGTAATCTGTGAGTTCTTCAAATTCCATAAATTCGAAATTGATAGCAATGATGTTTTCGGCTTGTACACCCTGTGCTTTTAGGTCTTGTTGAAACATCGCTAACAAGGTGGATTTTCCAGAGCGACGTACACCCGAAAGCACTTTAATGACATCACGGTCTTGCCATGTATTCAGAAATTTTAAGTAGCCATCACGTCGAATATTAGCGCTTCGCATTGTTTACACTTGAAATCTAAAGTTTTAATTAATTCTATCAAAGTTTAGAACCTAGATGTAAAAATATTCAATTTTAAAAAAAGTTTAAAGTTTAAGTGAAACATTCAAAGCTACTGTTGAAGCATGCAAACAGTAGATCTGATCAAAATCCAAATTCTGTCTTTTTAATTATTTTCCATGTCATGTTATGTCATTGATGCTGCGACTTAACTGCTATATAAATTAAGTGAAAAGTAAAAGGAATTAATATGTTAACTAGAGTGGAACTCATTTTTGTTGTGCTGATGGTCTCAGCCTTAATCCTAATTGCTTATGAAATGCTAAAAGGTTTATTTTAGAGCATCTATACAATTTTTGATCAAAAAAAAGCCCACAGAGGGAATCTATGGGCGAAACTAAGGACCTTGACGGTCATTCAGAAACTACAGCTAGTTTCTGGTTGTGATTCTGGACTGAATTAAAAATAACCACATTGGCTGAATGTATCAAAAGTTAAATCATGTGATTAATGATTGATACATCTGCAAAAATGAGCTCATCGCTCTGTTGATTAATACAGTAATTCACCAAACAAATCCGCTCTAATCTCTTCCAGACTCAGATCTGATTTCATTCTATTACAGATGGGATGAACCAGCAGACCATTCTCTAGAACACCTTGCCCACCTACGGCTTTGGCAATCCGATGATCCGATTCAGTAGAATCAAGATAGATCAATCCATCACAAATGAGGCAAAAGTTATGATTACCCACCAGAAAATTGTGCTTAAGCAGACTCTTGGTTAATGCCGAAAAGGCTTTGGGCTTTGACCGAGAAATTGGACTAATCGACTCCACATATCCCACCACATGCTTGACGACTGCATCATCATAACCACCCAAAAATCTTTCGACATAAAACTCGTTAAAGTTTATGTACTTGAAGGCCTTAGACATGGACAGAATAAAGGTATTCAGGCATTCCTCATCATCAAAATCAACTTCCATTTCCAAGCTTAAGCAAATAAAGGCTTTATAGACAATTTGTAGCCGATCATAGCCCTTGATACCACTGCCGAACTTGCCGACCGTTTCAGCGGTCGCCACGGGGAAATTAGCAATCAAGAACTCAATACTACGGCGTACCCGGGTGAAGTCCTTGAAACTAATCGTTCGATGATGAATCTGCATGAGGCTTTCATGAATTTCATACACAATTGAAAACCATGCAAGAAAAGAAGTAATCTGAAAACGCTGGTCCTTATAAAAATATAAGTATGGATGAAAGCCCAAACTCGGAACCCCAGTATTTTTTACAGGCGTCGCTATTCTGCAAAGAATGGTCAACAGATGCGACATCAGGTTTTCAACGCGTTCCCCCTGATTCAGACTCATAATATTATGAATCTGATCACCAGCAATGATATTCATCAACTCATTGACCAAGCCAATTTTTTTGCCATGACTCATTTCATTGTCTAATAAAATGGTCGAAAAAAGGAGCTGATGGATCCTCTCCCCTAACTCAATCAGCTCATTTAAACGTGTATATTGGAGCTCTTCCAAGTTAGATTTATTGTCATTGATATAACAACAGGCATAGATCGCATAATAGGCGTCACTCCCGCGACTTCTGAGATGATATTCCTCATATTTATCTAGACGTTTAGTATCTGAGTTAATCGATTGAAATACCCGTCGCGCATCTTCTGGAGTCCCCAGTACCTGCCGGAAACTGATTTTAATATCGCCTAATTTCGATTTTTTTTCTGCAAATTCGGCATCAGTACAAATTTTTTGAAAATCAGCAAGATCTCCTAAATAATTGCGGAGGTAACGAATATCTTGTTTTTGTTGATCATTGAAATTAGGTGCTTGAGGGACTTGCTCATCCGCAAAATATCTATTGATCCATGCATAAATACAGGAAAGACGATGTGCCCCATCAATAATGTAAATATTGCCGTGTATATCTTTCCAATACAAAATGCATAAATTGATGTTTTGATCTTCTGTGCAATCCTCAATAAAGTTTGCAATTTCTGGTGGTGTTCTAAAAAGTATGCTGGCATCAGACATAGCCATAATTGACATAGAAGAATACCAAATCAAACACCTTAAAGTGGTTATCAAA